>JBFMEJ010000036.1:0-8811 GCA_040753275.1 Bacillota bacterium | reverse complement strand
GCCGGAGGAGGCAAAAAATATTCCGCAGGTCCCCGGCTCCCTGGAGGAAGCAATCTGCGCCCTGGAAAAAGACCACGCCTTTCTGCTGAAAGGTAGTGTTTTCACTCAAGACGTCATCGACGTCTGGATAGAATATAAACGGACGAAGGAAATCGACGAAGTGCGGATCAGGCCCCATCCTTACGAGTTTTATCTGTATTTCGACATCTAATTTTTGGGGAAGGTAAGCTGGATAACCGGGGGCGGTCCACACCTGCTCCCGGTTCGTTTCCACATAAGTGGTGAGTTTCGCACAAATGACCCGTCTTCCCCTCGTAAATAATGAAAACGGAGGGCCGTATTTAGTTCGGGCGGAGCGACATAGCGAAGGGTCTGTTCGATATTCGACGTTCGAAATTCGAAGTTCAAACAGCGAACCTCTAGCTTCAAATATGGCGCAGCGGCGGTTAGCGAACCGGCAGCGTAATTGAGAAGTGAGAAGTTAAATGTTGGCTTTCAAAATCTCACCTCTCAATTGCCTGGTTCTTGTGCCTCAAGGCAAGCCGATCTCGGTTCAACCCGGGGTGGCGAAGCGACTTCGCTCAAATCCAGCCCGGCGGGAAAAACCGGGGCGATAACTGATTTCGGGAGGGTCTAGTTTTTTGAAAATCCTCGTCGCCCAGCTTAACCCCATTATTGGCAAAATTAAATCCAATACGGAGAAAATATTGCGGGTCGTCGACCTTGCCCGCCGGATCAAGACAGACCTGGTCGTTTTTCCAGAGCTGGCCCTGATCGGCTACCCGCCGCGGGCCCGTTTGTGGCGCCGGGAGCTTTTAGAGCAGGGGGAAGCGGTGCTAAGCAAAAAGATTGCTCCGGCCAGCACGCAGATCGGCATCCTGATCGGCGCTCCGGTAAGAGAAGAAGGAGATCTTTACAACGCCGCGCTGCTGTTTGCGGGCGGCCGGCTGGCCGGCCGGCAGGACAAGACCCTTTTGCCGGACTACGACGTTTTTGAAGAAAGCCGGTATTTTCAGCCGGCAAAGGAAAGAAAACCGGTTTTGTTCCAGGGAGTAAAGCTTGGCCTGACGGTCTGTGAAGACGTTTGGAACGATAAGGATTACTGGAACCGGCGTCTTTATCCCCTCGATCCCGTAGAGGAACTGATTACGCAGGGGGCGGATTTGATCATCAATATTTCCGCTTCCCCGTACTATTTAGGAAAAATTGGCCTACGCGCCGATATGTTGCAAAAAATGGCCGCCAAGTACCGGAAAGCGTTTCTCTACGTCAACCAGGTGGGTGGTAATGACGAGCTGATCTTCGACGGCACCAGTTTGGCAGTCGATCCCCGGGGGGAAACGATTTGCCGGGCGGGGAGTTTTGGCGAGGATGCGCTGTGCCTTAATTACACGGTGAATAAACTATCTGCGGAAGACTGTCCGGCGGAAAAACAAAAAATATTTCCGGAAAAGGTTTACCGTGCCCCCGTGCCGGAAGACGTGAGCTGCCTCTACCGCGCCCTGGTGCTGGGAATTAGCGATTACCTGCGCAAGACCGGCTTTCGGCGGGCGCTGGTGGGTTTAAGCGGCGGGATTGATTCTTCCGTTACCGCCGCTCTGGCCGCTGCCGCCTGCGGGCCGGAAAACGTCCTGGGGGTGGCCATGCCGTCCGCGTATTCTTCGCCGGGGAGCGTGACGGACGCCCGCCGGCTGGCCGCCAACCTGGGGATCGGGTACCGCGAAATACCCATCCAGAAAATTTTTAACGCTTACCTTAGTGTTCTAAATAAGGGGAGTGCACCCCTCGTCGACCTGGCTGAGGAAAACATCCAGGCCCGTATCCGCGGCAACATTTTAATGTTTATTTCCAACCGGGAAGGTTATCTCGTCCTGACTACCGGAAATAAGTCAGAAATGGCGGTGGGTTACTGCACCCTTTACGGCGATATGTCCGGCGGGCTGGCCGTGATTTCCGACGTGCCCAAGACGATGATTTACGCCCTGGCCAGGTACATCAACCGCGAACGGGAAATCATTCCCGCCGGGGTGCTGACCAAACCCCCCTCTGCCGAACTAAAGCCGGGGCAAACCGACCAGGATTCCCTTCCTCCTTACGAAGTGCTGGACGCCGTCTTGCGCCTGTACGTCGAAGAAAACTGGCCGGCCGCCGAAATCGTCGCCGCAGGTTACGACCCTGCACTGGTGCAGGAAATTATTCAAAAGGTAGACCGGGCGGAATACAAGCGGCGCCAGGCCGCCCCCGGCCTGAAAGTGACGACGAAGGCTTTTGGCCTGGGCCGGCGCTTGCCCATCGCCTGGCAAAAAGGATAACGGCAGGAAAAAGTTACCGGTTGTGTCTTACCCGGCGTGCCTTTCCATGAAAAACTGTTTCTCCACAAATAACTTGTTAACAGCTCAAGAAAATGCTAAAATAATGGCAGGGGGTGGTAACCCTGGCCGAGGAAGCAAAAAAAGAAGCCGCCGCAACCGGCGAAACACCAGAAATGCTAACCCCTGGGCGATCATGATCCGGCAAATAGATCACGTCAGCCAGCGCGTCGACAGGGTTGAACAAAGGCTCGACCGGCTGGAACAAAGAATAGACAGGCTGGATCAAAAAATTGACCACGTTAATCAAAAAATTGATGGTTTACGCAGTGAAGTTAAGCAGGATATTGAAAGAGTAGACAATAAAGTTGCTGCCGCAAACAGTGATTAAAGCTGGCTATAGCCAGTTTAGGCGATCGGATCACCGCTGTCCGCACCGAACTGAAGCAGGACATTGTAAAACTGGATGAAAAATTGGACGGCGCCAACCGCTTGTTCAGTGGCTTATTTATTGGTAGATCATCGGGTTTGGGGGCATTATTGCCACGCTGGTGACGATACTGTAAAGATTGGTGGAATAGATGCGAACATTCCTATGGGCAATTCCTTCGGAAATTGCCTTACCGGTTGCTAACACCGGCTCTTAAAAAGGGGCTGAAAAGAAAAAGGGGAAAGTTAATTTCCCCTTGTCATCGCTGTTTTGAGAGGGAATCGGTATGACGATTCCCCCGCCTGATTAAATTGCGCTCTCTCCTTTTTCCCCGGTGCGGATGCGGATTGCGTCGGCCACCGGGTAAACGAAAATTTTTCCGTCACCGATTTCTCCCGTCCGGGCCGCCTGGGCGATTAAATTCACTACCTGGTTCACGTCCTGGTCCCGGATAACAATCTCTACCTTAACTTTAGGCAGCAGGTTGATACTGTATTCGGCGCCCCGGTAGACTTCCGTGCGCCCTTTTTGCAGCCCGCAGCCGATTACCTGGGTGACGGTCATGCCATGGATGCCAAATTTACCCAGGGCGTCTTTAACTTCCTCCAGCTTGCCGGGACGCAAAATACATTCGATTTTGGTCACGCCAGGAACACCCCTTTCGAAATGTGATCAGCCAGTAATCTTATCTGTACATTTTTTCGGCAAGGCTTCGCCCTGCTGATTACGACGTTTTCCCTTCAGCGGCCAATTTCCCTTGAAATAGCGTTTTTAATTAAGCGGTCTGTTTCTTGAAGCTCCGGATTTGCTCCGCCCGGACTGGAAATAGTCCGCTATTGTCACGTTTCTGGAAGGAACACAGGTTCCCGGAGGTAACTTTCTGAAAACTTACTTTGACTCAGGAAGAGCTTACCGAAGGCTCCTTAAGAGTGGCCGCAGTTGTTTCGCTATACGCAATCCCCCGGCCTACCGGAGCACCGATCACCAGGTCCGCGTACCCGTCTTCGCCGTGCTGGGTCAGGTCTAAACCCTGCTCTTCTTCGTCGGCGCTGGCGCGTAGTTTGGTGAAGATCCCGACAACTTTAAAAATGACGAAGGTGAAAATAATGGCGAAAACCCAGGTGCTGGCTACACCGATGAACTGAATCCAGAGCTGGCCGGGATTGCCGAAAAACAGCCCGTCGGCGCCGGCGGAGTTGACGGCGGTGGAGGCGAACAGGCCGGTGGCCAGGGCGCCCCAGGTGCCGCCGATTCCGTGTACCCCGAAAACGTCCAGCGAATCATCGTAACCCAGGCGGGCCTTGAGGATACTGACGGCAAGGTAGCAAACCACCCCGGCGACCAGACCGATGAGCAGGGCCGCCAGCGGGCCCACAAAACCGGCAGCGGGAGTGATTGCCACCAGTCCAGCCACGCCGCCGCTGGCTGCGCCCAACATGGTGGGTTTGCCGTGGTGCGTCCATTCGGCAAAAACCCAGGAAAGGGCCGCTATGGCGGCAGCAGTGTTGGTCACCGTAAAGGCGCTGGCGGCCAGGCCTCCGGCAGACAGGGCGCTGCCGGCGTTAAACCCGAACCAGCCGAACCAGAGCAGCGCCGCCCCCAGCACAGTCATGGGCAGGTGATGGGGGAGCATGGGTTCGCTGCCGTATCCTTTCCGCCGGCCCAGCACTAAAGCAGCGATCAACCCGGAAACTCCGGAGCTGATGTGCACAACCGTCCCTCCGGCGAAATCCAGGGCGCCCAGTTCCCGCAGCCAGCCGCCCAGACCCCAGACCCAGTGGGCCAGCGGATCATAGACGAAAGTAGTCCAGAGCAGAATGAAGCCAAGAAAAGCCGGAAAACGCATTCTTTCGGCAATCGAACCGGTGATCAGGGCAGCCGTAATGATCGCAAACATGAGCTGAAAAACCATAAAGGTCTGGTGGGGGATGGTGGCCGCGTAATCGGGATTGGGCTCCTGGCCAACCCCCTTTAAGCCCAACCAGTCCAGTCCACCGATCAGGTGACTGTGGTCGGGGCCGAAAGCCAGGCTATAACCAAACAGGACCCACTGCACGGAAACCAGGCAAATAATGATAAAGCACTGCATGAGTACGCTCAGGACGTTCTTCTTCCGTACCATTCCGCCGTAAAAGAGGGCGACTCCTGGCGTCATGATCATCACCAGCGCGGCGCTGATTAAGATAAAGGTGGTGTCGCCGGTGTCCGAAGCTGCCTCCCCGGCCAGGGCCAGACCCGGGCAGGCGAGCAAAAAACAAAGGATGAGAAACAGGATGGAAAGTTTTGGCCTTTTCGACCGACTCCGCATGAATAAAACCTCCCGTCATTTTTTTATTTGCTATTTCCGGTCTGGATGGCGCCTGATCCATTCCGGAAGAACAGCCAAAATAAAAAAGCGCGTTTTTCGAAGCGGAGCGACAACGCCCCGAAAATGCGCCTTTGCTTAAACTGGATTGCGAAAATAGAAAAAGCCCCTAGTCAGGACCATCCCTGCCCAAGGGCTTCTTTGCCGTTAAATACTTCCTTGTATTTTTCACAAGAAAAGTATAGATCAAACCTTTCATTTAGTCAAGAGGACCGGGAAAAATTTTTGAATAAATTTATTCCATGATTATCCAGAACGGCCCGGCGGACACTTTTCTCTTTGTCGCATAAGATAAAGATGCCGGGTAGTTGCAAAGGGGTAACTCCGGTCCGGGCAATGGCGCCCTCCAGATTGGTTGTCAGTCGTCAGATGTCGGACGTCAGAAAAAATTTCGCCGGAAGATAAGGAAAAATTTTCATCGCCAGAGGGGTTTTCGACGGAAAAAACGATGCTGACGTCCGCCGGCAAGAAAAAAGTTTTGGAGGGAGAGCCAGATGTGTGGGATAACGGGCTGGATAGATTGGGAGGTAGATCTCACCAAAGCGCGCACCGTTCTGGAGGAAATGGCGCAAACCCTGTCCTGCCGGGGACCGGACGACAGCGGCTTTTGGCTTTCGCCGCGGGCGGCCCTGGCGCACCGCCGCCTGGTGGTCATCGATCCAAAGGGCGGGAGTCAACCGATGGTTCGCCGGCGAGGAGAAAGGGAATACGTAATTACCTACAACGGCGAACTTTATAATACTTCTGAGCTGCGGCGGGAGCTGGCGGCCAGGGGGCATAAATTTTTCGGTCATTCCGATACGGAAGTTTTGCTTAACGCTTATATCGAATGGGGGACGGATTGCGTCGAGCGCCTCAACGGCATTTTTGCCTTCGCCGTCTGGAGTGCAGGCGACCAGCGGCTTTTTTTAGCCCGCGACCGGTTGGGGGTCAAGCCCCTCTTTTATGCTCAACGGGGAAGCTCTTTTCTTTTCGGTTCCGAGCCGAAATCCCTGCTGGTCCACCCGGCCATCCCGGCGGAGGTGGACGCCGTTGGCCTGGCCGAAATTTTTCTGATTGGCCCGGCCCGCACGCCCGGTCAGGGAATTTTTCGCGGCCTGCAGGAACTTAAGCCGGGGCACTGGCTGGTTTACGACCGCCGGGGGGTGCAAATTTGCCAGTACTGGTCCCTGGAAAGCAAGCCACATTTAGACGACCTGCCGGCTACCGCCGGGAAGATTCGCCAGTTGCTGGAAGACGTCGTGAAAAGGCAACTGGTTTCCGACGTTCCTCTGTGCACTTTACTCTCCGGCGGCCTGGATTCCAGCGCCATCACCGCCTTTGCCGCCCGTGAGCTGGTGCGGGCTGGCAGCGGGCCGCTGGTCACTTACTCCGTGGACTACGTGGACAACGATCGCCATTTCCGGCCGAACTGCTTTCAACCCAGTGCCGATGCGCCGTGGGCGCCGAAAATCGCTTCTTTCTTCGGAACCCGCCACCGCGCCGTTTTCCTCGACACGCCCGAGCTGGTCGATGCGCTGCCGGTCGCCCTGCGGGCGCGCGATTTTCCGGGAATGGTTGATATCGACGCCTCCCTTTATCTCTTTTCCCGGGCAGTGAAAAGAGGGGCCACCGTGGCCCTGGCGGGGGAGTGCGCCGACGAAATATTCGGCGGCTATCCCTGGTGCCGGGACTGGGAAGCCAGCCCAAACGGGACCTTTCCGTGGCTGCGGCTAATCCGCGAACGGACGCGTCTGCTCTCGCCGGAGCTTCTTTCGTACGTCCATCCGGAAGAATATCTTGCTGACCGTTACCGGGAAGCCCTGGCGGAAGTTCCCCTTCTTCCGGGTGAAAGCAAATTTGAAGCGCGCATGCGGCAGATTCTTTACCTGAACATCACCCGCTGGATGCCCGTCCTGCTTGACCGGATGGATCGGATGAGCATGGCCGCGGGCCTGGAGGTTCGGGTGCCGTTTTGCGACCACCGGCTGGTCGAATACGCCTGGAATATTCCCTGGGCGATGAAAAATTGCGACGGCCGGGAAAAGGGAATTTTGCGCCGGGCGCTGGCCGGGGTGCTGCCGGCGGATTTACTGGCGCGGCGCAAAAGCCCGTACCCGAAAACGCACAACCCCACCTACCGGGAAGCGGTGCGCACCTGGCTCCGGCGTATCCTGGCTGACCCTGCCGCCCCCTTGCGCCGGTTGGTCAATGCCGGTTTTGTGCACGAACTTCTCCAGAGCGACGCTATTGCCTTCGACCCGGCCTGGTTCGGGCAACTGATGGGGGGCGCCCAGCTTTTCGCCTATCTGATTCAAGTCGACACCTGGCTGCGGGAATACCGGGTGCGGCTTCGGCTTTAGGAGGGCGTCCGTCCGGTTGGTCAAGAATATTGCAATTGTAGTAAGTGTTCGGTGAAGCTGCCGGGGCAGCAGAAGCGTGGCGTTGTCCCTAACCGAAATTGTGCGTTCACGACTCTCCAGTGTGCCGGGTTTGAAGCGAGCCGTGGTGCTGTCGGAGTGAAAGCCAAAGGGGTGAGCGGGGACCCGCAATGAACAACAACACTTGTAATTATCTGAAGGGGGCGGGACCTTTACTTTTTTTCTAAAATGATGTATTGATGTATTGCAAATAAAAAATTTTTGGAGGATGGAAAAATGCCCGGCAAACCCGAGTTGCTGGCCCCGGCGGGGAGCTGGGAGGCGCTGGTGGCAGCGGTGCAGAACGGCGCCGACGCGGTTTACCTGGGGGGTCGCTCGTTTAACGCCCGGCAGTCGGCGGCGAATTTTGACGACGCAGAGCTGGCCCGGGCCATCGAATACGCCCACGTGCGCGGCGTGAAGGTTTACGTGACGGTGAATACGCTGGTGGCGGAGGAAGAGCTGGAACAGGCCGCCCGGTTTCTTTTTTTTCTTGCCCGCGCCGGCGCCGATGCCGCCATTTTGCAGGACCTGGGGCTGGCCGCGCTGGCCCGGGAGGTGGTTCCGGAGCTGCCCCTGCACGCCAGCACCCAGATGACCGTGCATAACTCCCCGGCGGTGGCCCACCTGCGCCGGCTGGGTTTCCAGCGGGTCATCCTGGCCCGCGAATTACACCTGGCGGAAGTGCAAAGAATCAAGGAAGAGACGGGGGCCGGGGTGGAGGTGTTTATCCACGGCGCTTTGTGCGTCTGCTACTCCGGGCAGTGCCTGTTCTCCAGCCTGGTGGGCGGGCGCAGCGGCAACCGCGGGCGCTGCGCGCAGCCCTGCCGGCTGCCGTATACCCTGGTCGACGGGCACGGCCGGCCGCTGGCCGATCCCGGCCGGGTGGGCGAGTACCTTTTAAGCCCGCGGGATCTGAACGTCAGCCGGCACCTTCCCGCCCTCATCCAGGCGGGCGTCGACGCTTTTAAAATCGAGGGCCGCCTGAAGAGGCCGGAGTACGTGGCGACGGTAGTGCGCGTTTACCGGCAGTTGCTTGACCGGGCCGCTGCTTTGGGGCCGGAGAAATTTTTTGTTGCGCCGGAGGAGGCGAAGGATCTGGCGCAAATTTTTAACCGGGAGTTTACCGCCGGCTACCTTTTCGGACGGCAGGGCAAATTGCTGATGAGCTTCCGCCGTCCGAACAACCGGGGGGTGTTTTTGGGCCGGGTGCGCCGCCGGGAGAACGGCTGGCTGCAGGTCGTCCTGGAGGACGGCTTAAACGTCGGCGACGGTCTGGAGGTTTGGGTTACCGAGGGCGGCAGGGAC
>JBFMEJ010000035.1:0-8866 GCA_040753275.1 Bacillota bacterium | reverse complement strand
TGGGCCACCAGGGTGCACCAGCACTTCACGGGTTTGTTCTTGGTGCCGTGGTGCCCTTCGGGTAAGTGCTGCCTACCGAAGTACTCCGTAACGTGGATATCGATGTTAATTAACCGGCCGCGGATTAACCTTTTCAAGATCCGGGAGGTGTGGAGCTTTACAGCAGTTAATGAACCACTCTTTACCCGGTCGAGGTAATTATGCACCGCCGCCGGGGAAGGGAGCTTCGGCAGGCCCGCTAAAACAGCCAGGCCGATATCCTGCGCGTTCTTTAGCTTGTTGATGTTCTTTACTCCGCCCAGAGCGGAAAAGAAGAGGAGATCTGTAAAGAACCGAGCCCTTTGCGGGAATCGGCCCATAATTCCTGGGCAAACCGCCAGACCTTGATTTGCAGAAGAAACGGAATGATTAAAAACAGGCTGCCCAAGCAGGTTTCAAAACCTTTACCATCCATAAGCTGGGTATTTACCTTTTCCCGGGGCAGGGCCAACTGCATCGGCGCCGGTGCCGGGGAGGGAACGATCTGCTGGAGATCTTCCTTGATGATCAGTTCACCGGCAGAACTAAGCGCCACTTCTTCCAGTTGTTCATCCGGAACGGGAAGAGGAGTGCCCAATAAACCGATTCGCTCCGGTTCAATAGCGGTTTTTTTTAACCCGCGGCGTATGCAGCCCGTGTTTAATGAGGACGCGCTCGACGGTCTTGGCGCTGATGTTTAATTCGGCACCCTGGAGGGAATATTCTTCCTTTAGGGCCTCGTATACCTGCGGGACTTTGGATTTGGGGTTTTCCTTTTTGATCCGGACGATGGTCTCTTCCAATTCCGGCGTTAGCTTCCGGGGTCCTTTGGGTCCCGCCGGTTTATCCAGGAGCCCGGCCATACCCTCTTTTTCAAAACGGGCCTTGGTGTTGTAAAAGGTTTTCCGGGTGTAGCCGAATTCTTTGCAGACCTTGACCACCGGTTTTTTGGTGGTGGCTTCCAGGCGCAGCATCTCGTATTTTACCTGGGCGCTGTCGCTCTCTTTGAAAAATTTATTCTGGGCCAGTTCCGGCGGAAAATGACCCCTCTCCGGCATCTGTCTCCCTCCCGTGGTAATCTGCCATTATTTTACCACAGAAAGGAGGCTATGTATAGTAGTTATTGTCTATTGTGAGCAAAAATATTTTTCCCGCCCGGTCTGTTTTGGTCAATAGATTATGGTTTTGTCTAAAATGTACTTTTCAAGGAGCAACGGTAAGTTAAGTTTTGCAGCTGACTGGTGGACATATACCACGTTACATAATTATGTTTTTTTACCCTTATTTTAAGCATTTTCACGTTCCTGGTTGTCTATTTTGTGTGTCTTAGAAATTACTGATTATACTTCATATTAGGTGGAATACCAAGCGGTGATCGCCGGGGCAGGGAAACAAACAGTTGATCGCGGGCTTGCGCTGTGTTATGCTTAAAAGGTCAAAATTAGACGCAATTCACCGGGGTGATTGAATGAAGTTGTTTCTTTCCGGCCTGGCCAAGCCCCTTTTTGGCTTTTCCCTCTACTTTTCCTCCTTCCCCAGGCAAATCCTGGGGGCCAGCAGCACGCATATCTTTTGCAACCACCAGGGGCGGATCATCCTGGCCGGCGATGGATATAAACAGGTTGCCCAACTGTTTAACCGGTTCAGTAACGAATTAGATAAGGGGGTGGTCTGGGCCGATCGCCTCTGGCGCAGCGCCGCCCACCATTATAATCCGGCGACCGGCCGGGGGGTTTGGCCCTGGGTGAGCGCCGCACAGAGATGCAAAGCGTATTTCCGGAAGGCGTTTATCCTTTGGCGGCGGGGAAAACACGCCCGGGCCATGTTTTTTCTGGGCGCGGCGGCCCACCTGGTACAGGACGCCTGCGTCCCCCACCACGCCTGCTGCCGGATGTTCGGCGGCCACCTGGACTACGAACGGTGGGTAAAGGAGCGCAAGCACCATTATAAAGTGAATTCAGGCGGGTTGTATAACCTGGGCAGCACCCCCGAAGAATGGATCGCTGCCAACGCCCGCGTGGCCAGAGAATATTATCGTTACGTAAAGTCCCCCGGCAATGATGAACTCTATCACCAGGCAACGGCTGTTCTGCTGGTGCGTGCGCAGCGCTCCACGGCCGGCTTTTTTTATTTCAGCCTGAAAAAGCTGTTGAGCGAAGGGAGGATCTGACTTCTCCCCGTTCTTGCCCATTCCGGTCCCTGTCCTTAAAGTTCCTATTTCAGCTTGTAATTTTAGTTTAATTTGGTTACAATGGTAAAAGGTCAGCTTATTTAAGGATCACCTCGTTGAGGATCACCTTACTAACGGTCAGGGGGTTTTTATTTTGAAACGGGTAGTCAGCGTCAGCCTGGGTTCGTCGAAAAGGGATCACCGGGTCAAGGTGGAGTTGCTGGGGGAGCAGTTTGAGATCAGCCGGATCGGCACCGACGGCGATCTGGAAAAAGCCATCCAGACCATCCGGGAGCTCGACGGCAACGTCGACGCCATCGGCCTGGGCGGCATTGATGTATACCTTTACGCCGGAAAAACGCGCTACGCCGTCCGGGATGGTTTGAAGCTGGTGGAAGCCGCCCGCCGGACCCCCGTGGTGGACGGCAGCGGGCTGAAAAATACCCTGGAGCGCGAAACGGTGTATTATTTGCGCGAAAATACCGGCCTTTTACCGCCCGGAACGGCGGTTCTGATGGTCAGCGCCGTGGATCGTTTCGGGATGGCCGAAGCGTTTCTGGAGATCGGCTGCGACGTTACCTTTGGCGATTTGATTTTTGCCGCCGGGATTCCCTACGCCATCAAAACCCTGGCCGAACTGGAGGAAATCGCGAAAAAAATCCTGCCCGATCTGGTTAAGCTGCCCTTTCACATGCTGTACCCCACCGGAAAAAAGCAGGAAGTCCAGGACGAGGAAAAGATCAAGAAATACGGCCACTATTACCGGGAGGCCGGTGTTATTGCGGGCGATTATCACCTGGTCAGGCGCTATATGCCTGCCCTGGACGGGCAAACCATCATCACGAACACCACCACGGCCGACGATGTCAACTTTTTAAAGGAAAAGGGGGCCGGCTGCCTGGTGACCACCACCCCGGAGTTTGCCGGGCGCTCCTTCGGCACCAACGTGATCGAGGGTGTGCTGGTGGCCATCCTGCAAAAGCGTTGGGAGGAGATTGCGCCGGAGGAATACCTGGATTTGCTCCGCCGCCTGGATTTCCGGCCCCGGATTGTTCACCTGAAATAGCCAGGCCGCGGACCGGGCAGCCGGGTCCGGCCGAAATCCAGCAGGAGGTTTTTTCAAAAGTGGCCAGTCATCTGGAGATAAAAGAGAGTCTGCAGGCGTTTTTGGAAAACTACAACCGGAACGAGCGTTTAAAGATCATGAACAAGGACTGGAACCGGGTGATTCTGGTACGGGCCAACGATATACCTTCGGAGCACACGCTGGTTTTATCCGGCGGAAACCTGTCCGTCTACGAAGGTGCGCGGGAAAATCCCGACCTGACGGTGATTGCCGACAGCGAAACCCTGGCGGACCTGTTTTATGGGGATATTACGCCCACCGAGCCGTATTTGAACGGCTCCTTAAAAGTGCTAGGCGCAGAAGACGACATTGTGCGTCTGGACTTTATTTCCTTAATGATCTGGGGCGAGTAGCGATGTCTTTAAAAAAAGTGCTCACCCTGCGGACCGTTGTGGCGACCAGCGCAGGTTTGACTCTGGCCACCTCCACCTTTGTCGCCGCTGTGCAGGTGGCCGGTTTTTTGGCGGGGAACGCGGCGTGGGTGGCCATACTGGTCGGCGGCGGCCTGTGCCTGCTGGCGGCGCTGTGTTTTTCCGAATTGAACGGGCAGCTCCCCTCGGCGGCCGGCATCAGGTTGTATTTTGGCCGGGCCTTTAACGATCAGCTGGCTTTAACGGTTTCCATTTTATACATGGTTGTGATCATGGGCGTGGTCGGGGCCGAAAGTTACGTCCTGGCCAGGTGCCTCAGCCACTGCCTTCCCTTTTTCCCGCCGCTTTTTTGGATTATCCTCATGTTTATCACGGTCACCGCCCTGAACATCCGGGGGGTGAAGATCGCCGGGAATTTTCAGGATGTCATTACCTACGGCTTGGTCGGCTCGCTGGTCGTCTTAAGCTTGCTTGCTTTTCAGCGGGCGGATTTTCCGGCTGCCTCGCTTTTTCACCTCGGCGGCTCCGCCGGGTTAATTCAGGCCGTTGCCGTGGGCATTTTTCTGTTTGTAGGCTTTGAGTGGGTGACCCCGCTGGCCGAGGAGGTCACCGACAGCCGGCTGGTTTCCCGGGGAATGTTGATTGCCGTAGGCGTTTTAAGCGTCACCTACGCCCTTTTCACGGTGGCAATGACGGTGACCGTGCCGCGGGAAATCCTGGTCAATTCCCCCATCCCCCAGGTAATTTTTGCGCAGAGTATTCTAGGCGGGTCGGGACTGGTCTGGATCGTCGTCTTAAGCATCGCCGCTTCCATCACCACCTTTAACGCCGGACTGATCAGCGTTTCCCGCTTTGTTTACGCGACGGCCAGGGAGCATGCTCTGCCGGCGGTTTTCAGCAAAGTGAGCATGCGGTACTACACACCCTGGGCGGCGATTCTGGCCGTGTTCACGGTGGGCCTGGGCGTCTCCATCGCGGTTTTGTCCACCGGAAAATACCTCGTTTTGGTCAATCTGGCCGCCGCCATGGAGTCGGTGGTTTACGTGCTGGCCGGTCTGGCCGTGCTGCGCCTGCGCAAAAAAGATCCGGCGGCCAAACGGCCCTTTGTTGCACCGGGCGGTTTGCTTGTGCCCCTGGCGACGGCGTTGGTTTTTGCCGTGCTGGTTCTGGCGGTGTTTGTCACCGACCGCTGGGCGGGTTTTTTGCTCACGGCGGCTTTGCTGGTTTGCTGGTGGTACGTGCGCAGGGTTGTGCCCGTCCTGAAACAAAGGTACCAGGAGCGACGGAAAGCGGCCCGGCGCCGGCCGGTGGTGGAAAAACCCGATCCGGGAAGTTTGTAGCGGTAAGGCACAGAGGAACAGAGGCACATCTTTGTTCCTGATAAAGCATATTTTACTCCCTTTTGCCATATAATGGTAACAAGTTACCGTTATATGGGGTGGTTTTATGCTGAAAAGAAAGGGAGTATGCTTACTCTGGCTGGGAATGGCAGTTTTCTTGTTTTTAACGGGATGTGGCGCTCCCCGCCCGGAAAAAACAAAAGAACTTCCCTACCTGCGGGAAAGCACGGACGTCCGGGAAAACACCGGACAATCCTCCTTGCCTGCTGAACGGGAACAGGCCGGCGCTCATGACGCCAGTGAGCAGGGAACTGGAAAAACAACCACCGTCGTTTTGTATTTTGCCGATCGCAACGGGTACCTGGCCGCTTACCGGAAGGAAGTGCCGAAAGTTACCGGGATTGCCCGGCTTACTTTGCACGAACTCTGCCAGGGTCCGCCCGCGGACAGCGGGTTGTATCCGACCATTCCCCCCGGCGCCGCCTTAAAAGATATCAACATTAAAGAAGACGGCCTGGCGGTTGTAGATTTCAACCAGAATTTAAAATCAAAACACTGGGGCGGTTCCACGGCGGAACTGTTGACCGTTTATTCCATCGTCAACACCCTTACCCAGTTTCCTACGGTCAAAAACGTGCAGATTTTCATCGAAGGAGAACGCGTCCAAACTCTGGCCGGGCACCTGGACATCTCTAAACCCCTGCAGCGGGACGGCAGCTTAATCAAGGCCAGGAAAGACGAGGGTTAGGAATTAGGGAATAAGGGCATACAGGCACAGAGGCATAAGGCACAAAGGAACAAAGAAACATGTGTGACCAAGGACTATTTTCTTTTGTGCTTTGTGCCTGGTATTTTCAAGGCAAGCACAGAGATACAAAAGTAAAAGGCATTAAGACTCAAAGAAATAAGGTTGGAAATATATTCCTTGTGCCTTTGTGTCTGGAAAACTTTGTGCCTGATATTTATGTCTTCCCGCTGCATTTTTTCCCTTGCGGATGTTATATTTATAGAGAAGGGTATTCACGTTCAAAAACCAGGAGGCAAAAAACATTGAGCGATCCTAGACCCGTCGGGTTGTTTGATTCCGGCGTGGGCGGGTTGACCGTTGCCCGGGAAGTATTTCATTTCCTGTCCAGGGAATCAATTATTTATTTCGGCGATACGGCGCACGTGCCCTACGGCCCGCGCCAAAAAGAAGAATTAATCCGGTTCGCCCGGGAAATCATTTCTTTTTTAATCGCTGCCGGCGTAAAATATATCATTTTCGCCTGCGGCACCAATTCCTCTTTAACCCTGCCGTTTATCTGCCGGGATTACGACGTGCCCATGATCGGGCTGGTCGAGCCGGGCGCCCGGGAGGCGGTGCAGGCGACCCGGAACCGGCGGATCGGCCTGATCGCCACGGAAGCGACGGTCAAAAGCGGCGCGTACCAGCGCGCCGTCAAGCGTCTTACGCCGGAGAGCGAAGTTTTTGCCCAGGCCGCCCCCCGGCTGGTGCCCCTGGTGGAAGCCGGCCTGTCCGCGGGCGAAGAAGCCCGCCGGGCCGTTTTCACCTACGCGCGGCCGCTGAAAGAGGCGGGCATCGACACGTTGATTTTGGGCTGCACCCATTACCCTTTTTTAACCCCCCACTTCCGGGAATACTTTGGCCCGGAGGTCAGCCTGATCGACCCCGCGGCGGCAACTGTTCTGGAGGCGCAGCGGGAGATGGAGCGGCTGGGATTAATCAACGATGCGGCAGGAGCACTCCGGCACAGCTATTACGTGAGCGGCGATCCGGCCGGGTTTGTAAGCGCGGCGCAAAAGTTGGGATATCATCTGGAAAATGTACGGCGCATCCAGCTGGAGAGTTTGCCGCCGGAAAAAGCATGGCGCGCCCGTCCGCCGCAGGCAGCCGGAGGGTAAAAATGGCCGCCGCCCGCAAGACAATCGGCCTGACCACCACCGTTCCGGTGGAAATTATTTACGCCGCCGGCTGCATCCCGGTCGACCTGAACAACGTCTTTATCACCAGCCCCCACCCCCAGCAGCTGGTGGAAGAGGCGGAGCTGGCCGGCTACCCCCGCAACGTGTGCGCCTGGATTAAGGGGATCTACAGCACGGTGCGGCAAAACAAAGAGATCAAAGCGGTGATTGCCGTTACCCAGGGAGACTGCAGCAACACGCACGCTTTGATGGAGACGCTGGAACTGGCCGGGATTGAGGTAATCCCTTTTGCCTTTCCCTTTGACCGGGATTACGATTTGTTAAAGCTGCAGATGGAGAAACTGATGGAGCGCCTGGGGACAACCTGGCGGGAAGTTCTGGCGGTGCGCCGGCGGCTGCACAGAATCCGGCAAAAAGTCTGGAAAATCGATGAACTTACCTGGCGGGAGGGCCTGGTGAGCGGCTGGGACAACCATCTTTACCAGGTGAACTGCAGCGATTTTAAGGGAGACCCGAACGCTTACGAAAGGGAAGTGGACGAGTTTTTAGCCGCCCTGGCGGCGGCTTCGCCCGTGCCGGCCGGTCTGCGCCTGGGTTACATCGGGGTGCCGCCGATTATGGACGATCTTTACGATTACCTGGAAGAAAGAGGAGCGCACGTTGTTTTTAACGAAACCCAGCGGCAGTTTACCATGCCCTTCGAAACGGAGGACTTCGTCGAGCAGTACCGGCTTTATACCTACCCGTACGGCATTTTTTACCGCCTGGAGGATATCCAGCGGGAAATCGAAAAACGCAGCCTGGACGGAATCATTCACTACGCCCAGAGCTTCTGCTTTCGCCAGATCGAAGATTTAATCGTCCGGGAGCGGATCAGGCTGCCCGTCCTCACCCTGGAGGGGGACAGGCCCAACCGCCTGGATGCCCGCACCCGGATGCGGATCGACGCTTTTCTCGAAATGATTAGATAGGAGAAAGGGTGGTGTTTTGGATGCGGATTACCGTTCTTGGCTGCTGGGCGCCTTTTCCCCGCGCCGGCGGAGCCTGTTCGGGCTACCTGCTGCAGGACGGAGGAGCGAACATTTTGCTGGATCTCGGCCACGGGGCGTTCAGCCGGCTGAGGCATTTCGTCCATTTCGCCGACGTCCGCGCCGCGATCATTACCCACCTCCACCCAGATCATTACGGGGATCTGCCCTGCCTGCGCCACGCCACCAGAAGCGCCTTAAGGGAAAAGCAGCGCCTCCAGCGGGTCAAATTGTTCTTGCCGGCGGAGCCGCAGCCGGCTTTTCAGGAGCTGACCGCCGGCTCCGGACCTTTCTTCGAGGTCGTTCCCATCGAAAGCCTGCCGGAAGAGGAGGTGCCGCCGGGTGTGCGCGCCCGCTGCGCCGAAATCGGCCCGGTAAGGGTCTTTTTTCTCCCTGTGCGACATTCTCTGCCTGCCTACGCGGTAGGGGTGGAGGGCTCCGGGTACCTGGTGTATTCCGGCGACGCCGCTCCGGATGAGGAACTGGCCGCCTTTGCCGAAAAGGCCGGCATCTTTTTGTGCGAGGCCAGCGGGCTGGATAAGGACGCGGAAGTTTTTCAGGGCATCCACATGACCGCCCGCCAGGCCGGGGAACTGGCCGCCCGGGCCAGGGTGAAAGAGCTGATCATCACGCACTTCTTTCCCGAGTACGATCTCGGCGAACTCTGCGCCCAGGCCCGGGAAGGGTACGGGGACACCGTGGAAATGGCGGTGGAAGGCGACACCTATTTCCTTTATTGAATGGTGGGGGCAATGACAAAACTCGTCCTGGCCAGCCGGAATCAGGGCAAGCTCAAAGAGTTAAAAGCGCTTTTGGAATCCCTCCCCGTGGGAGTCGTTTCCCTGCAGGACTACCCGCAGGTGCCGGAAGTGGCGGAAGACGGCGCC
>JBFMEJ010000034.1:0-9015 GCA_040753275.1 Bacillota bacterium | reverse complement strand
AATATAAGCGTTCTCCATTTCGCTTTCTGCAGCAATTAAGTCGGCACGGACTTTTTCCAGTTGTGCTTGTGCTTTATCAAGATCAATACGGCTCAACATCCCTACCTGAAAACGGGCCTGGGCAACCTTATACCTGCTCTCTTCGGCGCTAAGGGCGGCTTTGGCAGCATCTACCTTTTTTTTGACCTGCAAAAGGCCATAGTACTTATTATAAACGTCGCCTATTACGAGATCCTCCTGAAGCGCACGCTTTTTTGCTGCGGACTCATACCCGTAATCTGCACTGAGGTAAGCGGCATAAAAGCCTTCTACCCCCGGTGTATACTGGGTAGCCCAATTGGGGTTAAACAGCGCCAACGCCAAACCCGTGTCCTCCCGCACATCCTCCGCATATGTAACATCCAGAGCGGATCGCTCAATACTCATGCTGTGCCGCAAAGCGAGCTGAACCGCCTTCTCAAGAGTCAGCTCAGGGGTTTTCGGCTCCCTGGCGAAAGTGTACGGTATCCAGGCATTAAACAAAAACAAAAATGCAAGCAATGCATGACATACTTTTTTCATAAACGATCCCCCATGCAAACTATACGAAAAAAGATACCAGAAAAGAAGGGCAACCCGGACCCCATTAGGGGTCCGGGTTCTTAACCTGACTGATTGAACAACTACTGTATATTCATGGTCACGTTTTGTGTAGCTTCGTCCCAGCTTACGCTGGCGCCCAGGGCCTGAGCGATCCACCGGAAGGGCAGCATGGTCCGACCGGGAGCAACCACTTCTGGAGCCACGTCCATGGTGATGCTGGCGCCGTTGATCAGCATGACCTTATCGCCAATGGTCAGCTGTACCACGCGGTCGCCCTTGATGATGGTGACCTTGGAGCCGTCCCACAGAATGTTGTCGCTGGCCACACCCAGGGCGTCGGCAACAAACCGCACCGGCAGGAAGGTCCGGCCGTCCTTGATGTACGGGGCCGCATCCATGGTCTTCTCGACACCGTTCACCTTGTAGGTAGTGGAGCCGATGACGAAGACCGCATCGCGCTTGGTGGCGGAGACAGCCACAGCGTTGACAACCTTGGCTACGGAACTGGTATCGCTAGCAAGGGCATTGATGGCGGTTCCACCCAGGGCCACCTCAATGTCGCCACTTACCCGTGTATCTACGTCGTACTTAATGCCGTAGATCTTAATGGTGTCCACAATTCCAGACAAGGTAACATCTATTTCTAGTGAATCCTTACCTCTGGCATCGCTGGTAGTTTGTTCAGAGCCATTGTTAACCTTAAACTTGAAGTTATCCGCAAACTTAACACCTGTCGGTAAGGTCAACTTTAGTTTACCGGTAGCGGCACTGGTATTCTTGGTTTCGGTGATGGTAATGTCGCCAGCAGCGGCACTGGTAGCTCCGGCCACAACATTGGGCTTATCAGCAGTTACCGTCACCGGGGCAACAACCGTTGCTACTTTAACCGATCCACTGGCACCTGCGCTACCGCTGACGGCAATCAGCAAGTCACCAACAGGAGCGCTGGCCTTGGCTCTAATTCTGATACCGCTGATTGTATATTCTTTTGCGGCGGCGCTGGTGGTTATCCAGGCGTTCTTTCCATCATTGTAAATCTGGGCAGTGTTCAAATTGGTACCGCCAGGAGTGGAAGTGGTAGTATCAAAGGTGAATCCACTCGGCAACTCTAAGACAATGGACTTGCCAGAAGCAATGTTACCCGTGGCGCTGACAACTATATCATCCACTGCCTGGTCAGCTTTGGCTACGATTACATCACCCGTAGCCGTATCCTTCGTAGAGAGCGTTACCGTAGGCGCACCAATATTGGCGATGGTCACAGTGCCACTCTTAACCTTGCTGCTGGTGCTGGTCACGCTGACCACCACGTCCCCATCTGGTGCCCCAGGGTATACGTCAATGACCGGGGTAAACTTTAAAGAATCTGCCAGGGACGAAGTTCCTGTTACCTTAAGAATCAGCTTTTTAGAGTTACTGCTATCTACGGACAAGGTAGCCGCCAGGCCATAGGCTCCAGACGGATTGGTCATTGTCCCCCACTTAAAGTAGCTGGAAGGCAGTTCAAAGTAAATCTCATCGTTAAGCGCCAGAGAACCAGCCGCGCTTTCAGATATGGCGACCTTTGCAGCGCTGTTGCCAGTTGTTCCTGCCTGTAAAGCTACTGGAGTAGCAGCAGTGACAGTAACTTCCTTGGTAGCCTTTTCACCTACTAAGGCATCATAGGTGTAAGTGCTGCCTACCTGGTAACCTAAATTGTCAATAATTTTAGCCGTTACCTTAACAGTTATCTGGTCGGCGGCAGACGAACTTATGTTCACCTTGCTATTCGTGTCCTTAATAAAGATAAAAACTATATTTGTTTTTGCGCTTGCAGCTGTATCAAGAGCCTTAGACACGGTAAGACTTTGCTCGCTAACGCTTTTGATACTATCGGCCGGAGCGCCACTTCCAGTATAGTCTGTCACGCTGCCAGTCGTAATAGCGTATTTAACCCCTGTTGGTAACTCCACGGTAGCGTAAACAAACCCCGATACTCCGAGGGTGCCGCTATCAACACTAACCTTAATCCATCCCAACGATTGATTGTCGGCTTTTTCTATGGTAGCTTTAGCATTAGTAAACGTCACGGGATCTGCCGCCGCCGCCGGTCCCACCATCGGCACTAGCAACGTCGCCAGCAAGGCCAGGGTGGCTAAAATTGCCACAATTTTTTTCGATTTGCGCACTAATCAATTCCCTCCTTAGTTTTTGTTTTTTGTAACTATCTCTTTCGGGCTGCCGCCCCTTACCGGCAGTATCCACCACCTCTTTCCTAAAAAATTCTTCAGTCTGCTGCTGCGAATGGGCATGTCCGTTTCTGTGTTTGCTTTCCCGGCCGCCTGCCGCTGTCAACCAACTTACAGGCAACCACAGAAAAAGCCTCTCTGATTCAAAGGGACTTTTTCTCTAATTGCCTGCCTGGTTAAACTCTTGATTCACTAAAAACCGTTTAAACTCCTGAGCCCAACCTTCACTTTTTTGCTAACATTTTGCTAACGAACCATTCTGGAAGCCAGTAAAATCAAGGCTTTTTAACTGGACTATGCTGGACTGTCAGGTTTTGTAAAACTACCGCCCGGCCCTTTATTTACAAGGCTTTGAAGGATTCCGAAAACACTTCTCCAGGATAGCAATCAACTTTTTGAATTTCCGCATCCAGTTTTAACCTCCTTTTCAAAAGTTGTTTTTGCTTTCATGCGTTTTTAGCCTTTTGCGTTGCCTGAAAAACAGGCTTTCTTCCGTCGCTCTTGCGGGCCGGCCGCCCTTTATTTACCTGCCGCTCCCCCCTTAAAAAATCTCTCGTTTCCTGCTGCGCCTAAGGCCTCGTTGAACTGCTGCGTTTTCTATTACGGGCTGAGAAAGTCAGCCAGTAAGCAAATCAGTCAGGCAACAAAGGAATATTCTGCACGCCCACCCATTTTTCCTTCCTGGTTGGCAAAAATTTTCCCCGTTGCCAGGCAGGTATTTATTTTGTTCATCACTTCTTCTGTGCATCCTGATTTATTAGACAACAAACCAAACGAAAAAGTTCCCTCCGCAGAGGAAAAAATTTTGGTGCCCGTTTTTCGTGCCACCCGGTTAGGGATACCTCGCAGGCACCAAAACAGACAAAAAATCCCGGGTCCCTTGAAAAATGAAGAGGCCCGGAATTTTTGAAGTACGCTGTTCCAGCGCAATTTCTCGGCCTAAACGGAATGTCAGTGAGCCGGCAATTGTTTTTTTAACTCTTCAAGTTCGGCGATCGTCAGTCCCGTTGCTTTGGCAATGGTGTCTACTGCTACGTTCATCAGGAGTAAGTTCCTGGCTACTTCTATTTTCCCTTCAAGTGTTTTTCGTAACGCTGGTAGTCGGCCAGGATCTCTTGAAAGTTCCGGCCGGCCGTCCACTTGCCGGCTCCGTTGTAAAGAACGGCCGGGATGATCGCCGGCAACCGGAAACTTTTTCGTTTCCTTTCTTTCTCCGGGCTTCCTCTTTATTCACCGGGTAAAAGTCATCGTAATCGCTGGCCTCGCGGAGGAGCAGGTGGATTTAATCAGTGGAACAGCGTCCGGCACCAGTCCTGGATGGCCTGCAGATCTTCGGGGGTATTGGCCTCCACGTAGCAGCGGAAGAGGGGTTCGGTGCCGGAGGGACGGATGAGCAGCCAGGAGCCGTCTTCGAAGACGAGCTTGGTGCCGTCGACGGTGAGGCGGCGGGTGACTTTTTTTCCGGCTGCTTCGGCGGGTGCCAGATTCTTCAGCGCGGCCAGCACGCGTTCTTTTTCCGCCGGGGTGGTGTGGATATCCAGGCGTTCGCTGAAAAGGCGCCCCACCCGCGCCCAGATCCCGCGCAGGCGGTCCCCCAGGCTTTGCCGGTGGCGGGCGACGATTTCGGCGGCCAGCAGGCCGGCCAGCACCCCGTCCTTTTCCGGAACGTGGCCCCGGATGGAAAGGCCTCCGCTTTCCTCGCCGCCCAGCACACAATCTTTTTCCATTAAATGCTGGCCGATGTATTTAAACCCCACCGGGGTTTCGAAAGCCTGCTCCCCGGCGGCGGCGGCGAGGCGGTCCAGCAGGTGGGTGGTGGCCACGGTGCGCACCACCGGCCCGCGCCATCCCCGGGTGTTCAGCAGGTGGTCGTACACGATGGGCAGGTACTGGTTGGGCGAAATATAACTGCCGTCGCGGTCGATGAGCCCGAAGCGGTCAGCGTCTCCGTCCAGGGCCAGGCCGAGATCCGCCCCGGCGGCCAGCACCCGCGTCCGCAGTTCCGCCAGCGATTTCGCCGAAGGATCGGGGAGAGCGCCCCCGAAAAGGGGGTCCCGCCGGTCGTGGATGGCTTCCACCTGCGCGCCGGCCTCCCGCAAAAGCTCCTCCAGGTAGCCGGTGCCCGCCCCGTACATGGGGTCGACGATCACTTTTAAACCGGCCCGGCCGATGACGGCAAAGTCGATGAGCTTTTTAACGTGGGCGAAATAAGCGGGGCGCGGGTCGATCTTCCGCTGCGGCCGTTCTTGGGGAACGTCCGGCGCCGTCTGGTCCCCGCCGGGGCTTAACCCTTCCCCGCTCAACCGTCTGATGTTTTCTTCAATTTCCTTTGTGATGTGTGGCAGCGCCGGTCCGGCGTACTCCGGGATGAATTTGATGCCGTTGTATTCCGGGGGGTTGTGGCTGGCGGTAAGCATCACCGCCCCGCCGGCGCCGGCCTCCTTGATGGCGAAGGCCACCACGGGCGTGGGCGCGCTTTTTTCCACCAGACAGACGGGGATGCTCTCCTCACCCAACACACCGGCCACCGTTTGGGCAAACTGATCGGAAAGGAAGCGGTTGTCGTAGCCGACGATAACCCCGCGGGCGGCCAGGCCGCGGGCCTTGACGTAGGCGGCCACCGCCCGGGCCACAAGCTCCACGTTGGCAAAAGTAAAATCGCGGGCGATAATCCCCCGCCATCCGTCGGTGCCAAAAGTTATTTGGGACATGACAAAGAAAAACCTCCCCAAAAAATAAGTTAATAGCCACTGCCTGGCACCTTATTATTAACTTATTGGGTTCATTATTAGGCGGCAGATACGACTGACCCTGACTACCGACGAACGACGACCGTTCACTGCGGCATTTTGCCCGGCAGCCGGTCGGTGATGTCCGTGACGTGGCCCAGGGCGTCCTGCCTTTTGTCCACGTACAGGTTGCCGTCGATGTCCAGGCTGGCGTAGGCCACTTCCTTCACCGACTTGATTCCCTGCTTCTCCAGTTCGCGGTACAGCCATTCCTCCGTCAGGTTGTTCTGCTTTAAATTCTGCTGGATCACCACGCCGTCCACCACGAGTTCCGAAGGAACCCCTTCGTATTTGGTGGGCACTTGCAGATCCTGCGGGGTCAGGGGGCGTTTCTGGCTTTTCAGGAGGACGCTTAAAGCGCCGTTGGGCTCGGCGATGGCGTATTCCACGTCGGCGATGTTGAAAACGTTTTTCTCGCGCAGCTGCATCATCAGGTCGTCCATGTGGTAGATCAGCTTTTTCATGTTGTCTTCCAGGATTTTGCCGTTGTGGATGACAATGGTCGGCTCGCCCTCGATCAGCTTCCGGGCGGGCCGGGACTTCATCGCCAGATACTCCGCACCCACCGTCAGCAGGCCGAACAGGGCCAGCCCAAAGGTGTAATACCAGGCGTTTTCCTTAATGTCCGTTACCATCGCCGCGGCAATCGACCCGATGACGATGGCGTTGATAAAGTCGCTGACCGTCAGCTGCCCCACCTGAGTTTTCCCGACGATGCGCGTGATGATCAAGACCATTATAAAGGCACCCAAACCGCGCAGTAAAATTTCCAGAAACGGATTCACTGAAAACCACCCCCGGCAACACCAATAATGTCAACTTTAGTTTGCCAGCGGGCGGTTGAATTATGCACCCGATCCTTCCGTTAACCCATTTCCCCCACCAGTTCCTTTAAATAGGCCTCGAACTCCGGGCCCAGATCGGGGCGGTCCAGGGCGAACTCCACCGTGGCCTTTAAATACCCCAGCTTATCCCCCACATCGTAGCGGCGGCCCTTGAAAATCAGGCCGTACACCGGCTCCTCCCGGCACAGCACCCGCAGGGCGTCAGTCAGCTGGATTTCCCCCCCGGCGCCCGGCGGCGTGGCGGCCAAAATGGGGAAAACGCGCGGGCTGATGACGTACCGGCCGATCACCGCCAGCCGCGAAGGCGCCTCCTCCGGCCGGGGTTTTTCCACCATGTCCCGCACCCGGTAAACGCCTTCGCGCAGGGGTTCCGCGTCCAGGATCCCGTACTTGCTCACGTCCTCCGGCGGCACTTCCGTTACCGCCAGGATGGTGCCCGGCATTTCAGCGTATAAATCCATGAGTTGCTGCAGGCACGGCCTTTTGCTGCGCACAATGTCGTCCCCCAAAAGGACGGCAAAGGGTTCGTTGCCCACGAACTGACGCGCGCACAACACGGCGTGGCCCAGGCCCAGCGGCTCCTTCTGGCGGAGGTAATGCAGCCGGGCCAGGCTGCCGATTTCCCGCACCAGAGCCAGCAAATCCGCCTTCCCTTTATCGGCCAGAAATTCCTCCAGGTAAGGGGACTTGTCGAAGTGATCCTCGATGGCGTGCTTCCCGCGGCCGGTGATCATTAAAATGTCCTCGACCCCCGAATCCAGGGCTTCCTGCACGATATACTGGATGGCCGGCGTATCAATGATGGGGATCATTTCCTTGGGCTGCGCTTTGGTGGCGGGCAAAAAACGCACGCCCATCCCGGCGGCGGGAATCACCGCTTTGTTTACCTGCACTTCCGCACCTCCTATAGGAGCCATGATAATTAAAATTGGGTTTTTGCAGTAAAATCATATTATGACTATATGTGATGGCAGTAAAATCGATGCTGATGGCGGTAAAAAATGCGCGGATGGATGGATGGTCGGACGGGGGGTTCGTCTTGCCGTTTGCGCTGCAGCCGTTTGCGCGGCGGCGCGATTTTGCCGGCTAACGGCTTCCGGTGGGTTTTGAATCGTAGCTGCGGTGCGCCCGGTGCGGCTTACGCGCCTGGTGCGCCCGGCTGAACGCCTCGATCCTGTTCAGGCCGACGATCGCCGTCGTCGCCAAAAGCAGCAGTAAAATCATGGCGTAGTCGGGGCTGATTAAATTGATGGCGATGGCGCTCACCCCCAGCACCGCGCTGATGCCGTAAACAACCAGCACGGCCTGCCGGTGGCTGAAGCCCATAGTGAGCAGAAGGTGGTGCAGGTGCCCGCGGTCCGGCTGGAAAATGGGCCGGCGCCGGTGGTAGCGGCGCAAAATGGCAAAGGCGGTGTCCGTAAGCGGGATGCCCAGGATCACCAGGGGGACGAAGACGGAAACGGCGGTCACGCTTTTGGTCAGGCCCAGGACGGAAACCGCGGCCAGCAGAAAGCCCAGCAGCATGGCGCCGGAATCACCCAGGAAGATGCGCGCCGGGTAAAAATTATACCGCAGAAAGGCCAGCAGAATCGCCGCCAGCAGCAAGGCCAGCCAGATGATTTCCTGCTGGCCGGCCGCGCCGAAAACCTTCCACTGGGTCCAGCCCACGGCGGCGACCGTCAGGGCGGCGATGCAGGAAACCCCGCCGGCTAAGCCGTCCAGGCCGTCAATCAGGTTAATGGCGTTGGTCACGGCCACGATCCAGAACACCGTCAGCGGGATGCCCAGCCAGCCCAAACTGATTAGTTCGCCATTTAGCGGATTGGTTACAAAATTGATGGCAATTCCGAAAGGCAGGATGGAAACGGCGGCGAGCGCCTGGCCGAGGAGCTTGAGCCAGGGAGTGAGGCCCCAGATGTCGTCGATGACGCCGACCAAAAGGATCAGGGTGGCACCGGCAAGTAAACCGAAGCCCGGCTGGCCCAGGTACGCGGGATAAAGCGCCAGGGGTGCGCCGGCCAGAAAAGCTGCGTAAATGGCCAGTCCGCCCAACCGCGGCATGACCTTCTGGTGCACCTTGCGCGGGCCGGGCAGGTCCACCGCCCCCCAGGCAAAGGCGAGCTTCTCCGCCAGGGGAGTAACCACCCAGGCCACGCCGAAGGCCAGGAAAATGGCGACGATTTTTTCCACTAATCTCCCCCCAAGCGACAACAATGCACAATATTATTGCTATTTTACCATCGGGCCGGGCATGCAAACAAATCTCTGGAAAAACTCTTCTGCGCCCGTTTATTGCGATTGAATTAAAACTGGACAAGCTTTCTCGTAAATACTTTCTTATTCGCAAATTCCTGCCCTTATTTATCCAGCCTGGCGCCCGTTTTCCGCAAGGCCGCCTGCACCCATTTGATCTGTTCCTGCCGAAAAAGGGCGGGGTCTGCGCCGGATAAAACCGCCTCCGCGGCGGCGGCCCCGGCGGCGTCCCCCAGGACGCACAGGTTGGGGATCACTCTAACTTCCGCCCAGGCCAGGGAAGCCGCGCCGGTGGCGTAGCCCGGCACCAGCAGGTTG
>JBFMEJ010000033.1:0-9089 GCA_040753275.1 Bacillota bacterium | reverse complement strand
CGGGCTCCAGGAAAGCCTGCGCAACGGCGGGGGGGCCGGGGCGCGGGAAGCGGGGGCGGCGGGGCAACGCCCCAATTTTTACGTGGTGGCGGAAAAAATCTTGAGCAACGGCGAGGAGTTGCCCTCCGGATGGCCGGTCTGCGGCACCACGGGGTACGATTTTTTGAACATGCTTAACGGCCTCTTTGTGGACGGGCGGGGCGCTGCGGCCCTGGATGAGCTCTATGCCCGGATAGGCGGGCCGGAAACGGAAAAGGATTTTGCCACGGTGGTTTATCTCCAGAAAAAGAAGGTAATGGCCGAACTATTCGCCAGCGAAGTAAACAACCTGGCCCGCTTGCTGGGCCGTCTGGCGCAGGCCGACCGGCACGGCTGCGACTTTACCCTGAGCGAGCTCAAAGAGGCCCTGGCAGAAATTACCGCCTGCCTTCCGGTCTACCGCACCTATATCCGCAGTTTCGCAGTGACGGATCGGGACCGGCGGTACATTGAAAGCGCCGTGCGGGAGGCCGTCCGGAGGCGCCCCGCCGTCCGCCCGGCCTGCACTTTCCTGCACCGGGCGCTGCGGCTGGAATTTCCGGGTTACCTGACCGCAGAACAAAAAGAAGAGTGGCTGCGCTTCGTTATGCGCTGGCAGCAATTCACCGGGCCGATCATGGCCAAGGGGTTCGAGGACACCGCTCTCTATGTTTACAACCGGCTGGTCTCGCTCAATGAAGTGGGCGGCGACCCCGGCAGGACCGCCGGAATTTCTGTCGCCGAATTTCACCGCCGCAACCAGTTCAGACAGACCACCCGCCCTTATTCGCTAAACGCCACCTCCACCCACGACACCAAGCGCAGCGAGGATGTCCGGGCGCGGATCAACGTGCTCTCCGAAATCTCCGCGGCGTGGACGGAGCGGGTGGAGCAATGGCACCGCTGGAACCGCCCCAGAAAGCCAGTGGTAAACGGAACGCCCGTGCCCGACGGGAACACGGAACTGCTCATTTACCAGACGCTCATCGGGGCGTGGCCGCTGCGCGAGGAAGAGGTGCCCTCCTTCCGGGAGCGGCTCCGGGCCTACCTGGTGAAAGCGGCCCGGGAGGCCAAAACCTGCACCAGCTGGCTTGCCCCCGACGCCGCCTACGAGCGCGCCCTGGAAGGATTCGTCACGGCCATCCTGGAGCCCTCCGCAGAAAACCGGTTCCTGCCGGACTTTTTGCAATTCCAAAAAGTAACCGCCTTTTACGGAGCTGTAAACTCGCTCGCCCAGGTTTTACTCAAGATCACCTCCCCGGGGGTGCCCGATTTCTACCAGGGCACGGAACTCTGGAATTTTTCCCTGGTCGACCCGGACAACCGGCGCCCGGTGGACTTCCAGGCGCGGACGGACATAATCACCCACCTCCAAAGGCTAGAAGAGGAAAACGAAAGCCTGGCCAGAAAGCTCCTGGACTCCTGGGAGGATGGCCGGGTTAAACTCTACCTTACCTACAAAGCCCTGCACTTTCGCCGGGCCCACCGCAAACTGTTCGCTGCCGGGGAATATCTGCCGATCGAAGCCGCCGGCCCGCGCGCCGGATACGTCTGCGCCTTTGTCCGGCGCCTGGAAAACACCTGGGTTCTGGCAGCGGCCCCCCGCCTCGCGGCGCGGCTGATGATGGAAAGCAAAGGTCTGCGTGCTCTGCGCGCAGAGAACGACCCGCCGCCCCTGCCGCCGCTCGCCTTCCCGCTGGGTGAAGCGGCCTGGGGGGAAACCTCTCTCCTTCTCCCCGCGCACGCCCCCGCCCGCTGGCGCAACATCCTGACCGGGGAGACAGTCCAAACCGCAACAGCAGCGGCAACCCGTCCCCATCCATCCGGGAGCAGTTTGCCTCAACCAGATCAGAAAGCCCTTCCCCTCGCCGAAGTATTTCGAAACTTCCCGGTTGCCCTGCTGGCAGGCATCACCTCGCAAAATCCGCAAACCCCGAGATAATACATCGGGGAAGAATTTTCATCGACTGCGGTAAACCGTTTGTATTGCGCCTGTTTCTATGCTGCTTCGGCAATCCTCCTTCTGAAGGGTTATTCCTCTCCTAACATACCGGGGTTCGTTCACTATTTCATCAGAAGCTGGTTAAGCCCGGTTTAATCAGCCTTTCTGCGGGAAAGCTTTACAACAGGCCCTTCGACGCCCGGCAAAAAGCAGACTACGCCGACCTGGTAAAGTTTGAAGCAGAGGATGTGGCCGTGTGGCTTAAAGAAGCCAGATCTCTCGTGCAGGAGATAGAAGTTCTGGTGAATAGAGAAGTCAGCTTGTAGTCTAAACACAGAACGACACCTCGCTTTCGTACCCTTTTAGCTGTCTGAATTTTTGTCTGACTTCTGTCTGAATTTTAGCCTGAATAGTACGAAAAACCTGGAAAAATCAAGGGTTCCTTATGGAACCCTGTCCGGCCTTCTTCTTGATTTTAAAATCCCGGAAGCCCTTGATTCTCAAGGCTTCCCCCTAAAAATAAATGGTGGGCGCGGCAAGGATTGAACTTGCGACCTCCTGCTTGTAAGGCAGGCGCTCTCCCACTGAGCTACGCGCCCATGGACGAGAGAGATTGCCCGGTTTTTCAGGCAATCTCTCCCCACATGAAATTTGGTTTTTGGTGACCCCACCGGGATTCGAACCCGGGTTACCGCCGTGAAAGGGCGGTGTCTTAGGCCGCTTGACCATGGGGCCGCACATCAGTCGTCAGTCGTCGGATGTCAGACGTCAGAATCTGTAAAGCGCCTCTTCCGTAAACTTCCCCTTCCCGATTTACCCTTTTATCCAGCTTCCAACCTGACTTTTATCCGACCTCCAACTTCCAACCTCCAACCTCTATTCTGGTGGGCCCACCAGGATTCGAACCTGGAACCAACGGATTATGAGTCCGCTGCTCTACCGTTGAGCTATAGGCCCAAAAATTTTCCAGGTTTTATGCCGCTTTGCGGGTTTCCTGCCCTGAATTCAGGAAGTTTACGACAGCGGACTAACCCCTCTCATAACTTACATAACTTATAATAATCCGTTGCTCTAGATTTGTCAAGTATCTACGTCAATAGAATCTTTAAATCCTCCCCAAGCCAAGCCCCGGATAAAATCTACATCAGAAATGCCGGGTTAATTAATATTCCCGGCAGCGAATCCCCTCAAGAAAATTACTTTCCCACCCAGAAGGAAATAAAGGGTAAAAAGGAGAATATTTTATGCCGAAAAAAGAATGAAATTCCAGGTGAGAGAAGAAAAAAATGGTTTATGATGTTATCGTGATCGGCGGCGGCCCGGTGGGTTGCGCCGTAGCCAGGGATATCGCCGCTGCCGGCTACCGCGTGCTCATTTTAGAAGAGCACCGGGAAATAGGGGTACCCGTCCAGTGCGCGGGATTGATCAGCGAAAGAGCCGTTGAAATATCGCGGGTTCCTTCCAGGGTCATCCTTAACCGGCTGTACGGAGCAGTTGTTTATGCCCCCGGAGGAAATATCCTCAAACTGGAAGGCAAGAAAATCTACGCCCTGGTAATTGACCGCCAGGCTTTTGACCGTTCCCTGGCGGAGCAGGCCCGCCAGGCCGGAGCAGAAATACTGTGCGGCAGCCGGGCGGTTAAGTTTGCTTACGCGCCCGAAGGAGTTCAGGTAGAAGCAAAAAGCAGCAAAGGCCAAAACCACCTCTTCACCTGCCGCCTGGTAATCGGAGCCGACGGACACAATTCCGCCGTCGCCCGGTGGCGAAGCCTGTCTTCTTCGCCGGAAAAAGTTTCCCTCTACGCTGTTGAAGTGCTGCTGCCGGGCTGCAGCAACCGCGTGGCGCAGATTTTCCTGGACCGCCGCCTGGCCCCGGGCTGGTTCGGATGGATCTTTCCCGCCGGGAATGACCGGGCCAGGGCAGGAGTGGGCAGCTCTCCCCTGGTGGCGGATAACGGAGCGGAATCCCCGCGTTTATTGTTTGAAAAGCTTGTCGCCAGTTATCCGGATGTTTTCCGGGGGATGAAGGTTTTGCAGAATACCGGCGGCGTCGTCCCCATCGGGTTTTTCGAGCGGACCTACGACAATCACGTACTCCTGGTGGGGGACGCCGCCGCCCACGTAAAGCCTATTTCGGGGGGCGGGCTTTACTTCGGCTTGCGGGCGGCGGAACATTGCGCGGCTACGGCCGTCGCGGCCCTGCGCGCCCAAAACTTCAGCAGGGATTTTTTAAGTGCCTACCAGCGAAAATGGGAAGCGGACATCGGATTAGAAATCAACTGCGGCTTAAAACACAGGGAAATGTTTTTAGAAATGAAAAATAAAGATATTGAATTTCTGACCGCTTTTTTGAACAAGGCAGTCTGGAAAAAACTGATTCTAAAATACGGCGACCTGGACTATCACTCCCGCCTGGCCGCCCGGCTGGCCTTCGTCCCGCCCTGGGCAAGCCGCTTTTTAACCGCCGGCTTAAAGAGGATCCTGCAGGAAGCAAGAGAGATGGAAAGAAGCGGCATAGTATAGCCAAAAGACGCAAACAACCGCAAAGAAAAAAACCACCACGGCGGTGGTTTTTGGCCCTTTGTTATTTTCTCGTGTTTTTGCTCTAACGCAGGACTTCGATAATTTTGACCACGACGATGAAGCTGAAAACGATCAGCAGGGGAGCAACAGCCACGTTCAAAACGCGGTCGAGGGCTCCGGCGTAGCCGACGCTGCCGGTTCCGCCCGCCGCGGCTTGAACGTTTTGGGCCCCCGCCAGTTCCTTGGCGATGAGCAAAAAGATCAACGCCAGGGTAGCTAACAGGCCCAGCCCCGCAGCCATCGTCGTACTTGCAATGGTGGTCACCGTGGTGGTAGTAACAGTGGAGATCATGGGAGTGACCCCCTTTCTACAATCTACCAATTATTTAGTTCGACAGTTTTTATAAAATTCCTGCCATGGAAGCACACTGGAAAAAAAATTTTTTTATGAATCCGATCCCGAAAACCATATCTTCTTTAGCGTTCGGTAAAGAACAGCCGTTGCCTCCGCCCTGGTGGATTTACCGTCCGGAGCAAACTGGGTGGCGGTGCGCCCCTGCATTATTTTTTCTCTGGCGACCAAAGCCACGCTCTGGCGCGCCCATGGCGAAACGGAAGCGGCGTCCCGGAACAGGGAGGCCAGCGCGTTTCCCGCTTCCTTTTCCGCGGTGGCGTCTTCCTTTAGAGCAACGGCCTTTTGCCTGGCCAGCAGCCTGGCGATCATCACCGCCATCTGTTCGCGCGTGATTGGTTCATCCGGTCCGAAGGTATCCGGACTGGTGCCGGCCACCAGGCCGGCTTTAGCGGCCGCCCCAACCATTCCCCGGTACCAGGCGTCAGAAGGGATGTCGATGAAGCGCCCCGCCGCACCGGAGTTGGCCGGCAGGCCTATCATCCGGGCCAGGATGACCGCGAATTCCGCCCTGGTAATCTGTCGGTCAGGGGCAAAGGTATCCGCGCCGGTTCCCGAAACCAGGCGTTTGGCCGCCATAATCCGGACGTCGCGCCTGGCCCAGTGTCCCGCCAGGTCGCGGAAATCCCCGCAGTACTCCATGATATTATAAATACTCAAGTGAGTCCTTTTTATGGTAATTAAATTTTGGCCGGGATCGACGTCTCCTCCAAGGTAATCCCAGCTATTTTTGTCTTCATTGAAAACGTACACACCCAGCAGTTCCGGATCAAGCACCTCGCCTTTTGAGTAGCCAAAAGAAATCTTAATTGGGGCGGAGAAATTCGCTTTATCCGCTTGTACTCCCGGCAAACTAAAGTCTATTGCCAGCGGTTTGCCTACTGGCGCCAAACGGTTTACCTCGCCGGTGGGGACGTTCGCCATTAACTTCTCTGCGGCGGCATTTCCCAGGGCTTCGATTTTGAACTCCAAAGCCCCGGCCTGGCCAGCATATGCCGGCACAGACCCCGGCGGGATAGTGATTCTCACGGATGGAGCCTGGAGGCTCAAGTTAATGCCGGCGGCACTTATCTCCTTCGTTTCTGGAGCGGGAAGGCGGATGATTATTTGCGGGCGATTTGCTTCGGACGGTGTGGCAAGAACTACTTGTGCGGGCAGTTCTTTGGTTAAAGCGGCCCGGCCGGCCTTGTCCAGACCTTCCGTAATGGTTGCCCGCAAAGAATTAATTCTGGCTAATTGAGATTTTAAAGCGCTCTCCGGGACGGACAAAACAGCCGCTTGCCCGTCGCCGGTAATTTTTAGTTGCCCGGGATCTATTTTTCCTGCCACGGCAAATATTTTTTCCAGGGCAGCGGATAGGTTCTTTTGGTTATCCGCCGAAAGTTGTCCTGGGGAAAGGGAATCCAGTCCGGCGAGAAGGGTCGCGGCGGCCTCTTCCGGCGTCAGTTTCCCCGTCGTCAGTTGTTCAATCACCTTTTCCGGCGCAAGAGGTGCTGTCTGTTGTTCCGGCTTCTGCGCTGGCGGGGCTCCTCCGGAGCCGCCGGGTGTAGTGCCAGCACCCAAATATTTTTGCTTGATGGCGTTATACAGGGGTTCAAAACCGGAGTAGTCTTTTTTCCGGACCTTTTCTATATCCTGGCCGAACTTTGTGATGACGGCGTTGAATACATTGCGGTAGGATTGATTATTACTGCTGGCCAGACTTAAAATTATTGCCGCTGCTGTATTTATTAAGGTCTCTTCGTCCGAAAAGGCTTGCCCGCTTAACGCGTCATCAATGGCATCTACGAAAGCTTTTACTTCTCCTGGTGAAACGCTGCTTTCGAGTTCAGCCAAATAACCCGCCGCGTTTTGTGAAATAATGTCGTAAAGAGAGGGGTTCGCCGCCTGGATTATTTTTGCGTTGGTTCCCACGAGCAGCGCGCCGGAAACCAGAGTGAGGACGAAAATCAAGACTCTTCTGCAAAGGTACAACAATATACCCGCCTCCTTCATCAACTAAAGAAAAGCGGGGCGGTTTTTTCGGCCGCCCCGCCGGGACGGTTGTGGGTTAGTAAATGCCGGCTGCGTCGATCAAGCGCTTGAGCATGACCACGGCTTCGGCTCGGGTGGCCGTACCCTGCGGCACCAGGGTGGTTGCCGTGCGCCCTTTCACGATGCCGGTGGAGACCGCTTCGGCCATCGCCTGGGTGGCCCAGGGCGAAACTTCCGCCCGGTCCGCGTAAGCTTTCAGCACTTCCGTGATCTGCGCCTGGGTCAGGGTTGCCGGTTTACCGGCAGCCTTGAGGGCCCGCGTGATCATGACCGCCATCTGCTCGCGGGTGATCTTTTCGTCCGGGGCAAAGAGGCCGCCGCCCATGCCGCTAACCAGCTGATGAGCGTAAGCCGTCTCCACGGCGCCCGCGTACCAGGCGCCTTTGGGCACGTCGCTAAAAACCGTACCCGTGGGTGCCGCCTCGTCAATCCCCAGCGTGCGGATGAGCAGGGCGGCAAACTGGGCCCGGGTTACGTCCGCATCAGGAGCGAATTGCGTTTCGCTGATGCCTCTGGCCACGTGCCGGGAAGCCATTATCTCCACGTCTTTTTTCGCCCAGTGCCCGGCCAGGTCGGCAAAGGTTTTCGAGTATTCGAGGACGGTGTAAGCACTTAAGCTCTTCAGTTGCGCTCCCACGGTACCGTCCGGAAGCACCTTGCCGCCGACGAACTTCACCCGGCCGCCCTCCAGGAGCTTATAAACGCCCAGGGCGTCGGGGTTAAGCACCTGCCCCTTGTTGTACGGGACGAAGAGCTGGATCGGTCTGGTGAAACTGGCAATAGTCCTTGTAACGGCGTCGCTGCTGGCCGTTACCGTAACGTCCACCACTTTGCTGACCAGCCGCCCGCCGGGCAGGCTCACGCCGCTTACCGCGGTCTCTTTAAAGCCTACTCCGAGCGTGCCTTTACCGCCCGTTGCCTTTGTGGTCTCGGCCGCTGGCAGGACCAGCGCGCCCGCCGGAGTACTTACCCGCACCGCCGCTTCCGGAATCGCTTCGGCCAGTTTTGCCGTCGCGGCGGCGGGAATAGTCACCTGCGCCTTGCCTTCGGCGCCCAGTTCTTTGGCCCGGACCGTCAGCACAGGGGGAGGCGGGGCCTGAATTCCGGCGCCGGTGGCTTTATTCAGGTTTTCAACAGCCTGCTGAAGGTTTTGCGCCACCTTGACCAACTGCTCCACCTGGGCTAAAGCTGCCTGTTCATTTACCGCGTAATTGCCTTTCCCGGTTTCCTGCACGGCCTTTTCCGGCAGTTGCCCGGTGGCCTGCAGCACGGTGGTGACGGTGTTTACGAATTGTTCTTTCGTTCCGGCCGCCAGCTCAACTTTTGCCTGCACAATGGCCTGGACGAGGCTGGCCACCTGCTCCGCCGCCTTAGCCGGGTCGCTTGCCGCCTGCTGCACCAGGTCGCTCAAGTTTTTCTGCACTTCCTGGTTGGCTTTTTCGGGATCGGTGGGGAGAGTAATAACCGTGGGAGTTGGCCCGGCGCCAGGTCCGCCGGTGGAAGGAGTGCTTATGTTGACGATCCCTTTATATACCCAATCAGCATCTTTATTCTCGTAATAAGCAGTGATTTCTGCTGTTTGGCCGCCACTTCCCGATGCTGCGCTAATTGTTATAGTACCGTTATTTTCTTTAACGGTAACATTCGGGTTATTGCTGTTATATTCCAGCTCCCCGGTGACGTCGTTTTCCAAAACGAGAATTTTCCCTGAAATACTATTTCCAGCGGTAATATTGATTTTTTCTTTACTGCCAGGTGAACTGGCTGTTCCGGAAAAGTGTGCTTTTGAACGTACATAAGCCTTCAGCAAAGCTATTTCAGCCTGGTATTGAGGATCAACTCGACGAGCGATAGCGTTTTCTGCCTGAGCAAGATCGTTAACAGTCCAGCCGATATCCTGGAGCTTTGCATAAATATCACTATACTCGCTGCTAGCTGCATAAGACAAAGCCTTGCTTAACCACTGTTCTAAGATCCCTCGAATATTCGAATAATCTTTGCTTTTAAGAATGTCTTTCCAGTTTTCTTGCGGTATGGAATTTTTAACTCCTTCTGTTTGGGCTAAATTAAAGAAGCCATAGAGTTGTACTAAAGAAACTCCCGGGAGAAGCGTTTCAACGGTTTCACGATTTTCGGATATATCATAAAAGCTCTCTAAGAC
>JBFMEJ010000032.1:0-9133 GCA_040753275.1 Bacillota bacterium | reverse complement strand
GCCCCGGTTGGCCCGGCAGACGTCATTTGAGGTAAAGGGTCAGCCAGAACTCCTCGCCTTTTTCCTCCAGCCCCGGTTCTTTGCCTACCAGGTTTTTCATCTGCCTGATGATCATGGGAATTCCCCGGCCGAGGCGGTCCACGTAGCGGAGGTTTTCCATATACTTGAGCAAAAAGGGGTTACGGGCATAGGAGGTGCCGATTTTCATTTTTTCCACCGTTACCGTATTAGGCAGGCGGCCGGGGCTGCGCACCTCAACCCGGTCGGCAAAACGGAAAACCCTTATTTTCGCGCCCGTAATGCTGTAATTGCGGTGAACGACGGCGTTTACCAGGGCTTCCCGGATCACTACTGCCGGCAGGACGTCTTTTTCCTGGCGTTTCATCTCCTGGATTTGTGCCGGCACCGTCTTCCCTGGTGGCCAAAACCCAGGCGGCCTCGGGTATTACGGCAATTATTATCCGGGCTGGTCAAATTTGTGAGGGACATCGATAAAAACGGGATGGCTGCTTTGCCGGGTGAAGACGGCGACGCGGGTTTTGCCCGCCGCCTGGACTGGCAGTTCTTAGAAGAGGTGGCCGGGAAGTACCCGCAAAGCTACCTGGCGCGGGGCATCAAGGCCTACGAAGAGGTGCGGGGCGAACCTTACTTTGAGCTGGCGCGCCGGGAAAAATACCAGAAGGACTGGGGCGTGTATTCTTACGGTGATGAACAATATGATCCGGAGCGGGAGATCCCCGGCTGGGAAAAGTTTTTGCAGGAATTCTCCCGCCACCCTTTCGCCGGGTTGACGGTTCCGGCGGGACGGTCTGTTCGGCATCCACGCCGGCATCGCCTGCGACCGGTATGGTATCTGCTCGCGTTGTTGCCAGCTGTGGCGGAATGAATGACGAGCTGGTGGATCTTTTTATGGCAGCTTTTTAAATTTTTTTCGTAATGTTTGACCTGCACGTTAATATGTGTTACACTTGTTTACGTGGAGGTGATTCCCAATGGAGTATCAGAATGTCACCCTTTCTCTTCCCAAAGCAACCCTGAGGCGGGCGAAGCACATCGCCATTGAACGGGGGACCTCGCTTTCTGGACTTTTAACTTCCTTATTGGAGGAACTGACGCGACAGGAAGATGCGTACTGCCTGGCAAAGCAGGATCATCTGACAGAACTGGAAAAATATGACCTGGGAACAGGGGGAAACACTGGCTGGAGCAGGGGAGACTTGCATGAGCGCCAGCGGTGAGCGGCAATTCGTAGATACCAACATTTTAGTTTATGCCCACGATAAATCGGCCGGCGAAAGGCATACCCGGGCAAAAGGGCTGGTTACCGGCCTTTGGGAAACCCGGAGCGGTTGTCTCAGCGTGCAGGTGCTCCAGGAGTTTTACGTCACCGTAACTCAAAAAGTCAGCCGGCCGCTTGCGCCCGAAGAAGCGTCGCGCATTATTTTTAGCCTCTCCCACTGGCATGTGCATACCCCTCTTGCTGCCGACATCCTGGAGGCAATTAAAATCCAACAGCGGTACCGGCTATCGTTTTGGGACGCGATGATTATTCGTAGCGCTCAGGCGTTGGGTTGCGGCGTACTCTGGACAGAGGATCTCAACCCGGGCCAGGTTTATGGGGGGGTAAAAGTTTTCAATCCTTTCTTCTGAAATAAAAATTAAGTCAAAAGAACATTTCTTCACATTGCCAGGCCAATGCCTCCCCCGCTGATCGGGAGGCTTTTCTTTGTTGGCGAGGCCAGCCCGGCCACAGCCGGAATAGCTGAAGACCCGGCTTACTTTTACGCGGCCAGGACCCTTTCAGATGTAGTCGGCATGCTTCCGCCAATAAAGGCCGGACATGGGTGGTCCGCGGTCCGGCAAACTTTAAGGGTTTCCTATCTTGACAGGTTGCTGTAATAATGTATGCTGTAATCAGGTGATGATTGTGAATAACTATAAATATAGAACGCAGGGGTTTTTGCATATTTTATAGTTGCCGGCGGCAACAGTTTGCACCCGCCAAAATTGTCTTGATGATCGGACAGGAAATGCTTATAATGCAATTGTGATGCGCGTACTTGAAGACAAAGCCTGTTCATACCCCAAAAACTACCTTTTCATCCTGGTTAACCTGACCATTTTCCTGGACTCGGTACTGTACGGCATTATCGTTCCCGTGGTTCCTCATTACGCCACGGTATTGGGCGCTTCCCCCGCCCAGGTGGGGGTGATCTTTGCCGTTTATTCCGCCGGCCTTTTGCTGTTCGGCATTCCCGCCGGTATCGCCGGCGACCGGTATGGCTATAAGCCGCTATTGGTGCTGGGGATGGCCGGATTGACCCTGGCCACGGTTGCCTTTGCTTTTTCCGGCCGGGTCTGGCTTCTGGCGGCAAGCCGCCTGGCGCAGGGGATCGCCGGGGCGGTTACCTGGACCGGGGGGATGGCCCTGGTGGCCGTCCTCTACCCGTCGCGCCGGCTGGGCCGAATGATGGGCATCCTGATGACCGGCAGCGGGCTCGGGACCATTCTTGGGCCGGTCCTGGGGGGCGTTTTTTACCAGTTTGCCGGCTACGCCGCCCCTTTTCTGGCGGTGGCTTTGGCGGGAACCGTGCTGGGTGTGCTCCTCTGGTTCAGCCGGATGCCCGAAAGGGCAGATGAGGGTAGTGCAGAGGGTAACGGGGAGAATAGTGAATGGGGAGAGGAGAAGAATCACGGATGGGGGAACAAAGGGGCCCAGCTGTGGGGCTTGTTCACGGCCATCCTGTCTTATTCTGCTCTCCTTTTGCTGGTTGCCGCCGGGGCAGCGGCCCGGCTGCAAGAAACCTTAAAAAAGTAATGCGGGATGCAGCTGGTCGGGAATCTGTCGCCGGTGTCGCTTGCCAAAAGAAAGGGAGGCCGGGCCTACTCGGGAATCAGCCGCCCGTGCCGTTTGTTTCGCCAGAACGCACGGTAGTACCCGTACTGGAGAAGGAAACCGGCCACAAAAGCCGTGGCGTAACCTATCCAGATCCCGTCGATTCCGATCTTGTACGACAGGATATAGGCGGTGGGAATCTCAACCGCCCAAATGGAAAAGATGGAGAGAGCCGTCGGCCAGAAAACGGTTCCGCTGGAACGCATGATGCCGGTCAATACACTCGTGCCGCCGAAGATCAAATAGCTCCACAGGGTAATCATCAACAGCCGGTGCGCGATCCGCAGCGTTTCCCGGTCCGTCAAAAACCAGCCGAGAATATCTGTGGCGAACAGGTAACAAAGGACAACCAGGACCCCGCCGATAACGAAGTTCAGAGCAATCCCCGCCCCAATCACCCGGCGCAAGCGCTCGAACCGCCCGGCCCCGATTGCCTGCGCCCCGAAGATGGAGACCGCGATCCCCAGGCTGATGGCCGGCATTTGAACGTAATTCGCGACCTGGTAGTACGCCCCGTAGGCAGCGGTGGCAGAGGACCCGAAGCGGTTCACCAGGCTGACGATGGCGATTTCGGACAGCGAAACCATAATCATCTGGACCCCTGTCGGGACGCCGATCTTCAGCAGGGTCTTGAGCAGTTGCCAGTCCAGGCGCAAATGGCGGAGCACATCCCTGTCCAGGCGCAGGGGATGGCGAACTTGCTGCAAGTACATCAGCATCAGGACAAACGTAATGAGGATGGAAAAAACGGCCGCGTAAGCCGCCCCGTTTAAGCCGAGCCGGGGCAGGCCCGCCCAGCCGAGAATCAGCGCCGGGGTTAGCAATAGCCCGAGCGTCGTGCTGACGACCAGGAAGTAGAAAGGCGTCCGGGAATCTCCCGTCCCCCGCAGAAACGTCGTGTAGACCGTGTACAAAAAGACAACGGGCAGGCTCCAAAACAAAATCCGCGCGTAGCCAGCGGCGGGAGCCAGGATGTTCGCCGGGGCGCCGATCAGGCTGAGCATTTGGACATTGAACAAACCGCCGAGGACAGCCAAAACGACCCCCAGAAGAAGCGTAAAAGCGAGGGTGGTTCCCGCCACCGCCTTGAGATATTCCTGTTTGCCCGCTCCGTAGGCCTGCCCGATGAGCACCGTGCTCCCGCTCCCGATGCCGATGAGAAAAGAAACCAGGAAGAACAGGATGGGGAAAAAGGTGGAGACGGCAGCCAGCGCGTTGACGCCGATCAGGCGCCCGAGGAAAATGCTGCCGACCGTGCTGCTCAGCGACTGCAGGGCGTTGCTCAGCATCAGCGGGATTAAAAAGATGAGCAGCGTTTTCCATAGGGGGCCCTCGAGGTTTCGTGAAGCCGGGCCGTCCCACCCCCGCTGTGGGGGATGCGGATGTGACTCGGGTAGCGGCCGCCTTTTCAAGCTTTGCTCCTGCCTTTCCCAGGTTTCCTCGAAAAATAGAATAAAGTTAGGTTGCCCAACTCAATAAACATTGTACTCAATTTCTGTAATCTCGAACTGATACCAATTGAAATCCCCCGTTTTTAATTTCCAGATGACTTCCCCTTTGGCGGGGATCCTGATCCCGTTAAATTCCCTATGATCCCGCATGACGACTGACCAGGTTTCCAGAGTATACCGGCCGTTTGCTTCCATGTATCTTTGCGCAACAAAGTTAATCACTTCACCTTTTTCGTTAAAGCTAAAGACTCCTGAGGCGGTCCCCCTCCGTAACTCATGGTCACCTTTGCCGAATTGGCATCGATTTCTTCCCATTTAATGTAGCTGCTTAAAGCCGCCGTCGGAAACCACACCGTTTCGGCGAGATACCGGATCAGCGACCCCTGGTCTATTTCTATTCCTCTGGCATCCGCAACCGTGAGCAGGGAAAGAATTTTGATCAGCATGTTTACGGCTTCAATTAAAAACTGGCTTAAGATATCCCGCCGCCGGGCGCCCAGGGAAGGCTCTTACCTTTGGCAGAATGGATAACCCGATCAACAGATTCACGGCGCAGAGAATGACCAATCCGGCCGCAAAGTGGGGATGGGCAGTGATGTCCGCAAAAGTCTGCCGCGGATTGGTCAATACCCCTGCCAGGCGCTGCCAGACGTTCAAGGGTGCCTGATTAGACGACGGATCAACGTTTTCTTTGTTTAAAGTTTCGTTTTCCAATTCAATCCCACCTTTACATAAATTTAGTTTGTTGTTTAAAACTTCGACAGGGAAATGATCTAACCTCTTTCTTTTTGTTAAAAATCTGCTAAAAAATTCGCTATCGGGTATAAATCTCCCCGCGCGCGGGGCGGGGGAAGCGTAAGTTGGGTCTACCGTCTCGCCTTCATCGGCAGGAGATGGGAATTCACATCTCGATCTTTTGATAAAGCTCCGGCGCTCTTTCAAGCAGGATTCGATACAAAAACGCCCCTGCCGCCAGGATAATTCCCAGAACCGCCAGGGAGCCCGCCCGCCAGGGAAGGAAAAAGGATAAAGCAACTGTGCAAGCGGCGCCTGCGACCAGAAGAACTCCGGCGCCCAGCAGGGAAAAGAAGGTGTTTAAGTTTCCCTGCATTGCCTTCTGGGGAGTATCCCAGTCCAGATTGGGGCGGTTTAAATCAATCAACAGATCCACGACGTTGATTGCGAACATGACGGAAAGGCTGAGTGCGCCGGTCAATAACACGTCGCCGGCTCCATCGAAAAACACGATGGCGACCGGGACGAAAAACGGCAGAAAGCAAAGGAGGTTGACCAGCAGGCCGAAAGCCAGCTTGGCCCGCACCTGGACGTCCGCCCTGACGGGGATAGCTTTGGAAATGCCGAAAAGCTTCCCCTCCCGGGAGACGGCGGTGGCCGCCAGGGGAATGGCCCCGGCGTTAAAGGCCGCCACCCCTGCAAAGGCAAGCTTAACGTAAGGGTGAGCGCCGAGAAAATTCCTGATTTCTTCCGGGGACGGTCCGCCGGGCTGAACGAAGAAGACGAAAAAGACAAAAAACACCGGAAAGATAGCAGCAGGAATTACGTTCATTACGTAGACGGGCGTTCTGATGAACAACTTCCATTCCCGCCGGAGCAGCGCCCGAAAAGGACTTGCAGCTTTGGCCCGGAGTGCGTAAGGCCGAACCGTCCGTTTGGTGCTCATTTCCAGCCCCTTGCGGATTCCCCCGAGGAAAACTCTCTGCCCCAATAAAATCAAGAGCAGAAAAATGACCAGGGAAGAGGAGAGAAAAAGGAGTAAATTTGTTAGTCCTTCGCCGGTGCCCGGCCCGGCCAGAGCCTTCGTTGCCCACCAGGCGGGAGGGAAGAGGGCGCCCAGCCGTTCGGCCAGTTTTGCCACCTGATCCGCCAGCCCGGCGATATTTTTGGACTGGTGGAAAAAAGGATTCTTCTGGAAAAAAACTGCATTCCGATGGCCACGCCCAGCGACAGCACGTAGGTCAGCACGGTGAAAAAGTCGCGCGCCCGTTTTTTGCTGGCCCAGTTCATCAAGGGGAGAACCAGCAAAGTGCCGAGCCCTTGCGGGATGACGGGCGCGAAAAGGAAAATTGCCAGGGCCGTGAGGTAATAAAGAAAGCTCGCCCCTTCTCCTATTCCGTAGATAAGAAAAGGGGGAAGGAAAACAAAAAGCAGAAAAATGTACTGGTTGGTCAAAACCAGCAGGAACTTGCTCAGCAAGATCTCTTGCGGCTTCAAGGGGAGGGGGAGGAGAATGGGGAGATCGCTGGAAAAATAAAGAACCGAAATTGCCCAGCCCAGCCCGAAAAAGAACACCAGCAGTTCTCCCAGCAGGATGGCCAATTCCAGCACTAGCCAGGGCTGCCCCAGCATTTTCCCGCCCGCATAGAAAGCGCCCGCCAGCGAGAAATACGTCCCCATCAAGACGAGAAGCGCGGCGCCTCCGCCCAGGATTCCGACCACCGGCCGCCAGAGTTCTTTCTTTTGCTTAAAATATTTATACTTGAGGGCGGAAATGCCGTAATACACGTTAAAGCTCGTTTTCAGCAGAGAGATGAAGGGACGCACGAAAAAGCCTCCGTTTTTCAGGGAAAAATATTTCTGGCCGGCATAAGCAACTGGAGAAATAGGTTGTTGCCTGACGTTCCTTATGTTCGTCGCTGGAGAGCCCCGGGGCGGCCAACTGACCTTCCATTTCTGAATTGTCCTGTCGACTCGCCACCCCCGTCTGCGAATCCAGGCGTCGGTCGTCAGACCTCAGACGTCGGAAATTAAAGAACGAAAATTGGGTTTTTCACGGAACGGGAGCGCCTCCCGTTAATTCTAAAAAGATGCGTTCCAGGGTCTCTTTCTCGTGCTGTTCTTTGATCTCCGCCAGCGTCCCGCAGGCGATGATCCGCCCCCGGTTGATGATGGCGAGGCGGTGGCACAGCTTTTCCGCCACTTCCAGGATGTGCGTGGAAAAGAACACAGTGTGCCCTTTGGCGCAGTGACCGGCCATCAAATCCTTGAGCAAGAAGGTGGAACGGGGATCCAGCCCCACCATGGGCTCGTCCATGATCCACACCGGCGGATCGTGCAAAAGAGCGCCGGTTAAGACCAGCTTTTGTTTCATACCGTGGGAATAGGGGCCGATTAAATCTTTCACGGCGTCCTTTAGCTCAAAAATTTCCAGGTAATGTTCCAGCCTTTCCCGGCGGGTTTCGGCGGGCACCTGGTAGACGTCGCCGAGGAAATTCAGATATTCGATCCCGGTTAACTTTTCGTAAACGTCTGGGTGATCGGGTACGTACCCGATTTTGCGTTTGGCGGCAAGGGGGTCTTTTTCCGAATTAATCCCGTCGATCAGGATCGTTCCTTCATCGGGCTGCAAAAGGCCGACGATCATTTTAATGGTGGTCGTTTTGCCCGCCCCGTTGGGACCCAAAAAACCAAAAATTTCTCCTTGGCGCACTTTTAAGCTGACGTTGTCGACCGCCTTGACCTGCCCTCCGGTGTATGACTTGGATACCTTAACCAACTCGAGCACCGACTGTCCTATCCTTTCCTTGGGTTCTAAGATATGCCATTTAAGCAAATTCAAAGGGAGCTCTGCTTATGTCATTGTATTAATATTATGATACAATCATGTTTTTGTCAAGAGTGCTGGCCTTCCTTCTCCAGTTGGGATAGTTCGTGGTAACCACGACCCGGAGTACCGGCCGAAAGACGCCGACCTGGAGGTGTGCCTGCCGGTGGCCGGGGAAGCCCCCGGCGGCGGGCGGGTAAGCATCAAAAAACTTCCCGCCTCACGGGCGGTGTGCCTGCTGCACGTTGGGCCGTACGACCAGGTGGGCCAAACTTACGCAAGCATCCTGCAATATATCGCTGAAAAGCAGTTGACGATCACCGGCCCCTCGCGGGAGGTATACCTGGTGGGTCCCGAAAAACGGTTTTACCGGTGTGCGGGGGGTAGGCAGCGGCCTGTCCCCCGCGCCGTTCCCGGAGGCGCGGTTAAATAATATGGCCAACCACAAAGCTGGTATTTTGCTCTCCACCCTGGGAACAAAACCTATCTTGGCGCCGTCAAATAAATATAGAGAGAGATAACCAGACAAAGGAGATGATGGGAGTGGTTGTTAAAAAGGGTTACCGATATCTGGCCGTATGCCTGCTCCTGGGAGCGGCGCTGGCGATCGGGGCGGCGGGCTGCGGACCGAAGGCGGGGCCGGGGCAGGCGCCGCCGGCGCAACAGGAGCAGGAAGGGCAGGCGCCGGTGCAGCCACCTCAGCCGCTGCCGGAAAAGACAGCGGAAATTCTCGGAATCAAAGTAACCACCGGCGGCGGTACGGTCAGGGGCGGTGCGACCCACCTAGCCTCCTTTGCCATGGAGCGGGGCGCGCTTGATTATACGCCGGCCGCGGCCATGTTTTCGCCGGACGGCCGGTGGATTGCCTTTCAGGGCAGACAGGAACAGCCGGACGGCCGGACGGCCGGACTGTGGGTGATGGCCCTGGACGGCTCCGGGGGCAGGCTCCTGGCGCGGAGCGGGGAAAACGAATTGACCGGCGGTACGCTGGTTCTGCAACTGCTGGGCTGGACCAGGGACAACCAGGTGGTCTTCGCCCGCCAGGGAACCCAGCCCGACGGAGCCCACCAGGGGCAGCGGGGGATTTCCCTGCGGGCGGCCGCGCCGGATCAAGGAGAAGCCCGGGAGGCGGCCTGGCTGCCCGTGCCGGAGGGCATGGTGCGCCAGGTGCAGTTGCTCCCCGGCAAAGAAAACGTGTTTGTGCAGGCTTCCCGCGCCCTGTGG
>JBFMEJ010000031.1:0-9141 GCA_040753275.1 Bacillota bacterium | reverse complement strand
CTCGCCGATTTTCGCGATCAAAAGCTGTTCGATATTCATGTGAATGTCTTCGGCTTCCCTGGAAAACTCCACCCGCCCGGCTTCGATCTCGGCCAGGATCTCTTTTAACCCGTCAATAATCAGCCGGGTTTCTTCCGGGGTCAGAATGCCCTGCCGCCCCAGCATGGCGGCGTGCGCGATACTGCCCCGGATGTCCTGGCGGTACAGCCGGCAGTCGAAACCAATAGAAGAGTGAAAATCGTCCACTAACTGGCTCGTTTCCTTCTGGAAACGGCCGCTCCAAAGTTTTTTCACGCGTCTTCACCCGGTTTAAAATTTTACCAGCTACCAAACAAGATTTGCTCCTATTTTACTTGATGGCAAAAAAATCGGCAAGCTCAAAAAACCCGGCAAAAAACCGGGCGGAAAAAACAGGAAAAAAACTTTATCCCCGGCCAGAGGGGGATAAATAAAAAAGCCCAGGTTTTTCACCCGGCATAAATCAATCCAGATAATCTTTTAATTTTTTACTCCGGCTGGGGTGGCGGAGCTTGCGCAGCGTTTTGGCTTCGATCTGCCGGATCCGCTCCCTGGTCACCCCGAACCGCTGGCCTACTTCTTCTAAGGTGCGCGCCCGCCCGTCGTCCAAACCGAAGCGCAGGCGGAGCACCTTTTGCTCCCGGTCGGTCAGGGTGGTGAGAACCTCGTCCAGCTGCTCGCGCAGCATGGTGAAAGACGCTTCTTCGGCCGGCGCCCGCGCCTCCTGATCCTCAATGAAATCCCCCAGGTGGGAATCCTCTTCCTCGCCAATGGGCGTTTCCAGAGAAACAGGCTCCTGGGCAATCTTTAAAATATCCCGCACCTTTTCTTCGGAAATGTTCATTTCTTTGGCGATTTCTTCCGGCGTAGGGTCCCGGCCATACTCCTGAAGGAGCTGGCGGGAAACCCGAATCAGCTTGTTGATGGTTTCCACCATGTGGACGGGGATCCGGATCGTCCTGGCCTGATCGGCGATCGCCCGGGTAATCGCCTGGCGAATCCACCAGGTGGCGTAGGTGCTGAACTTGTAACCCTTCCGGTAGTCAAACTTCTCCACTGCCTTAATCAGGCCCAGGTTTCCCTCCTGGATTAAGTCCAGGAAAAGCATTCCCCGCCCCACGTAACGCTTGGCAATACTCACCACCAGCCGCAGGTTGGCTTCCGCCAGCCGCCTTTTGGCCTCTTCGTCCCCCTGCTCAATGCGCTTGGCCAGTTCTATTTCCTCTTCGGGAGTCAACAGAGGAACCCTCCCGATTTCCTTGAGGTACATGCGCACGGGATCATCGATGCTGATCCCTTCGGGAATGGTCAGGTCAATCTCAACCTCTTCGGACGGGCTTTCCTCCAAGGAAGGGTTGTCGATCGACTCCAAATCGGCAGCCTCCGGAACTATCTCAATACCCATACCGGACAGCTTTTCGTAGATGTCGTCAATCTGCTCGGGCGTCAAGTCAATCCCCTGCAAACTGTCCATGATCTCGGTATAGGTAAGGGTTCCTCTTTTTTTTCCTTTTTCAATTAATTCCTTGATGCTGTCGACCTTGGCTTCTTCTCTCATGAAGATAGCTCTTTACCCCCTTTACCGGCAGGGCCGGCTCCCCCTCCCGGCAAACTTAAAAGTTGCGCCAGTTCTTTTAAAATGACATTTACCTGTTCTTGGTCGTTGTTTTTTTCCGCCCGGGCCAGCTCCCGGAGAAGGCGATCTTTTTTCTGCGCCCGGTTGTTGTTCTTGATGGTTTTCAATAAATCTGCCAGCACCCCGGGGGAATCGCCCAGCGGGGATTCTTCCAGTAACAGGCGGCTGACTGTTTTGCGCTCCCCTTCTTCCAGCCGGTCCATCCAGTCCGCCGGTTTCAGTTGTTCACCCGGATGCTTCACGACGGCATAAATCTTTTTCAAGATCGGGTTTTCGATCAATTCTTCATCTAATTCCTCTTTTACCATCGGCAAATACTCCGGTTTCTGGATAACCAGGCGAATTATTTCCTGCTCGGCAATTTTTTTGGCATCTGTTAATATATTATGCGTTTTATTAGCAATTTTATCCGATATTGGCTGTCTTAATCGCTGTTCAACCTGAAAACGCCTTAATTCGCTTTTGATCGCATCCCAACTTAAGTTGAGGCGGGCGGCAATCAGCTTGATGCTTTCTTCTTGGTCCACGGGGCTGGCCATCCTGGCCACGCTCCCAATGACCTGCCGCAGAATCCTTTTTTTGTCGCCGGTGGTCCGGGCGGCCTGGTCAAGCTTATACTCCAACAACGAGCGGGCGCCTTCCACCAGCGCATCCCAGGCCGGGCGCCCGTGGGTGCGTAAGTATTCGTCGGGATCTTTGCCCTCCGGGATGCTGACCACCCGGACCTGAAAACCCAGCTCCTGGAGCATATCCAGACCGCGCAAAGCGGCCGCCACCCCCGCCGCGTCAACGTCGTAGGCGATGACCACCTCCGTGGTATAGCGCTGCAACAGCCTGCCCTGCTCGGCGGTTAAGCTGGTGCCCAGGGAGGCAACGGCATTGCCGACGCCGGCCTGGTGGGCGCTGATCACGTCCATGTACCCTTCCATAAGGATGGCAAAACCCTGCTCGCGGATGGCCGGGCGGGCGAGATCCAGGCCGTATAAGAGGTGCCTTTTGTTAAACACGGCGGTTTCCGGGCTGTTCAAGTATTTGGGCTCCCCTTCGCCCAGGATCCGGCCCCCGAAGCCGGCAATTTTGCCGCGGGCGTTGCGAATGGGGAAGATGACCCGGCGGCGGAAGCGGTCGAAAGGGCGGCCGCGCTCGCTTAAAACCGCCAGGCCCGCCGAGAGGATTTCCTCCCGGGAGTAATTATGCCCCTGCAGGTAATTCAGCAAACTGTCCCAGCCGTCCGGCGCGTAGCCCAGCCCGAAACGCAGGACGGTTTCTTTCTGCAAGCCCCGCCTGGCCAGATATTCCCTGGCGTGGGCGCCCTCCGGGCGGTCGTGCAAACATTGCCGGTAAAATTCCCCGGCCAGCGCATTCATTTCCCAAAGGCGGTTTTCCAGGCGGGCCCTTTTTTGTTCGTCCTCCTGCCGGACGGCGGGAATGGCGATCCCCGTCCGAGCTGCCAGCTGCCTGACCGCCTCGGGGAAAGTGAGGTTTTCTATGGCCATCAGGAAATTAAATACGTTCCCGCCGGCGCCGCAGCCAAAACAGTGGAAAATCTGCTTTTCCCTGCTCACCGTAAAGGACGGGGTTTTTTCCTGGTGAAAAGGACACAGGGCTACATAATCTTTCCCTTTCTTCGTCAGGCGCAGGTACTCGCCGGCCACCTCGACGAGGTCCGCCTGCTCCCTGATCCTTTCGATTAATTCCCGGGGAATAAAGGTTCCCACGAAAACCACCTTTTTGACTTATTCGCTATTGACTACCATTTTTCCTTCCCATCGATCGACAATTTAAAAATTACCCCCGGCACCGCTTACCTGGCCGGGCCGGGGGTGGAACGCCGCACGCTGTTTTGGCTAACTGCTTCGCTTGCGCAGACCCCGGGTTGCCCTGGCTACCGCGATGACCCTTTTGGCCAGCAGCTGAACCCTTTTCAGCGCCTGCGCATCCTCGCCGGCAGGTTCCTGCGCGCACGCCCCCTGGTGCCCGGCATCGTCCTCGGGAAATCCATCCCCCACAACGGTCATCCCCTGGCAGAGCATCATATCGTGGAGCGCCCTCAGGGTCGTCTCCTGACCCCCAAAACGGGCGTTCCCGACCGTCACCGCCCCGCCCACAACATTCAGCAAAGCCCTCTCCCTGCGCAGCGACCTGGTTTTGTCCCAAAAGGCCTTCAGCGGCGCCGATACGGTACTGAAGTAAACGGGACTGCCGATGATGATGCCGTCGGCCTTCCGCATGATTTCGAACGTCTCTTCCAGTTGGGTTCCCCGGAAGCATTTTCCTGCGCACGGAGAGGAACAGGCCAGGCAGTAGGGAACCTTCTGCTCTTTCAGGATTTCCGAAACCTGCAGAAAGATAAACTCAGCCCCGGCGTCTTCGACAATTTGCCGGACGCTCCGCAACAGGTGGGCCGTATTCCCATCCGGCCGGGGGCTGCCGTTGATGGCCAGAATAAGCATTACTTTACCCTCTTTGGAAAAGATGATGTAGTAAAAAGAATAATCAAGTTCAAAGGGACAATGGCACAAAGATAAAAGGTAACCCTGGATCAGATACTATAACTTGGATTTTCCCCTTTTGGAAGTCAAGACAGAGATAAACCTTTCCCGGGGAAAAACCCCCTTAAATAATAATACGCTGCAGGACGGAAAATTTCCTTTTCCACCGGAAAAACTTTTTTACCTGGCGGCCGGATACTTTTTCTCCGGACCTCTCTTTACCCTGCGCATTTTACTTTTTCCCTCTTTAACCTTGCGCCTCGCGCCCTGTGCCTCTGTGCCTTCTTTCCTCTTTCCTCTGTGCCTCTGTGCCTCTGTGCCTTTGTGCCTTTGTCCCTTTGTGCCTCTTTCTACTTAATCTGCACGCTGCGGTACTGGATCGCCTCCGCCAGGTGGGCGGTGCCGATGATGTCGCTATTGTCCAGGTCAGCGATGGTCCGGGCCACCTTCAAGATGCGGTCGTGGGCGCGGTTGCTGAAATTGAGCCGGCGGAAAGCGGTTTGAAACAAAGCCTTCGCCTCCCTGGTCAAAGGACAGTGCTTCCGGACCTGGGCCGGCGTCATCTGGGCGTTCCAGGCGGCATTGCCGAATCTTGCCTGCTGGACGGCCCTGGCCTGATTTACTCTTTTTTTAATGGCTGTAGATGCTTCACCGGGCGGCGAATCATTTAACTCCCGGTAATCAAGGCGCGGCACCTCCAGGTGGATATCGATCCGGTCCAGCAGGGGGCCGGAGATGCGGTTTACATAACGTTGCACCTGGTAGGGTGTACATGAACAATTTCTGGCGGGGTCGCCGTGAAAACCACAAGGACACGGATTCATGGCAGCGATCAGGATAAAGCTCGCCGGGTAAGTTACCGCCGCGTTCACCCGCGAAATGGTGATTACCCTATCTTCCAGGGGCTGACGGAGAGACTCCAAAACGTCTTTGGGAAACTCCGGCAGTTCGTCGAGAAATAAAACGCCAAAATGGGCAAGACTTATTTCCCCCGGCCGGGGGTAGCGCCCCCCGCCAACGAGGGCAACGCTAGAGGCGCTGTGGTGGGGCGCCCGGAAAGGGCGTCTGGTCACCACGGGCTGATCCGGTGTTAACAAGCCGGCCAGGCTGTGGATTTTGGTCACTTCAATGGCTTCTTCAAAGGTAAGATCCGGGAGAATGCCGGGAAGCCTCCTGGCCAGCATGGTTTTTCCCGAACCCGGACTGCCGATCATCAATACGTTGTGGCCTCCGGCCGCGGCTACTTCCAGGGCGCGCTTGGCGGCGGCCTGGCCTTTTACGTCAGCCATATCCGGTTCTTCGTCCGCATTGTTTGCCGCCAGCAAGTTCTCGATATCCACCTGGTAAGGGGCGATCTTTTCTGCGCCACGCAAGAAATTGTTTAACTGCTCAAGGCTGTGTATCGGATAAATTTTCGCCCCCCGGACGAGGGCCGCCTCCCGGGCATTTTCTGAAGGGACGATCACTTCCCGGAAACCCTGCTCACAAGCGGCCAGCACATTGGGCAAAACGCCGGTGACCCGGCGCAAGGTCCCGTTCAGCGAAAGCTCGCCGATCAATACATAACGTTTTAACGCCCCGGCATCGATCTGCCCCGTGGCCGCTAAAATCCCGGCCGCGATGGGCAAATCGTAAAGCGGGCCCTCTTTGCGAATGTCGGCTGGGGCCAGGTTGACGGTAATCCGCCCCAGGGGATACTCAAAACCGGAATTTTTCATGGCCGCCCGGACGCGGTCCCGCGCTTCCCTGACCGCCGGGTCGGGGAGCCCTACCAGATCAAAACAGGGCAGGCCATTGGAGACGTCAACCTCCACCTGTACAACCTGCCCGTCCAGACCATGCAAAGCAGTACTTTTAACGATGGCTAACATACAAAGCCTCCAAAACAGCCGTCGGCCGTCGGTCGTCAGACATCGGAAATAAGGAAAAATGCGTGCTCTCCACCCCAAAAAAAATTCATCGTCAAAAAATTTTTCTTTCTGGTGCTGGTGGACTTTAGGGGCATGGGTTTTTATGCTATGCTAAAACCCTCACTGATTAACTTCGCTGCCAGTTTAAATTTTCCTTCCTTGAATTCGCCAAAAAACAATGAATTTTGGGCCGGGTAAAAAGCATAAAATAAACGTAGCCATCTTGTACAGGATGGCTAAAGATGATAGAATGGAGGTGAAAATCATTTGAAAGGAATGGAATTGTTTATGCAAACCTGGACTGTGGCCAAAGCCCGGGACAATTTTACCGAGTTATACCGGAACGTCACCGATAACTGGAACGAATTTCTGGTCGCGCACGGCTCCCGGAAAAATCCAAAGCAAATGTCGCTTGTCCCGACGGATTTTTTAGACGTTCTGCTGGATAAATACTTCCGGTTCGCCGTCGAATGGACTTATACCCAAGACGACACTGCACCGCAAGGATGGTGGACGGTCTGGACGCCGCAATTGAATTTATACGGTGACGGCCTTACCAAAGAAGCTGCTCTGCATTCGCTGGCGGAAGCGGTAATTGATGAAGCTTCCTATGCCTTCCGGGACTTGCGGGGCTATTTCGGCAGCCCGGAGCGCTTCGCCGAAAAGTTCCCCTATTTTCGCCGGGTTGCCCGGCTCCAGGACGAAGCTGGTCATTTTCCAATTGAAAAGGTTATTGCCCTTCTCACAGAATCAGAGCAGGGAAATAACTCATGAGCAAGATCCGCTTTACTTACCGCGAGGTAGTCAGGCTGGCCAACCACTTCGGACTGAAACGCGACGGCACAAAATGGCGCGGTACAGGTTACCAGGGCAAAAAGGCAGTTGTGCAGATCCATTATCATCACGGCGGCGATCTGGTTCCTACCGGCACACTGAACAGAATCAGGGAGCAATTTGGATTTCCCGATTTAGAGACGATGCGCAAATATTACGATCAAAACTTATGAAAAGCAGGTTTTCGAAAAAACCTTGAGGAATCCCGCTTTTTCAAAATTTGTTCAAATCCCGTATCTCCTGCACGCCCAGGTCGAAAGCCTTTAAGTTCAACTCCCGGGCCGCCGGGTCGGTGAAAAGTTCGGTGATGGTCCGGCGGTAGCTCTCCAGGGCGATGGGAAGCAGCCCCGTGCCGGCCAGGGCACCGGTCAGCACCACGTTGGCCGCCACCGGGTTGCCGGCCTGTTGGGCAACGTCGGTGGCGGAAAAGGAAAGGATCAGCCTGGCCAGCCTCCCGATTTCCGCCTTCAAATCGTCCAGGGAAGGATAGGCGGTTTCCCCCTGGAGTACGCTGATGGGATAATTGGGGCGCTCGTTCATGATCACCCGGGTTTCTTTGTTCCCGAAAACCCGCAATACCCGCAGGCACTCCATAGGTTCCAGGGCCGCCACCAGATCCGCCTTGCCGCGCGGGATAAGGGGACCGATTTCCCGGCCGCGGGTGATCCGGACGTGACTCATTACCGAGCCGCCCCGCTGGGAGGCGCCGAAAGTTTCCCCCACCACCACGGTCAGGCCCTCTTTTACCGCCGCACCGGCCACGATCTGGGAGGCCAGCACGTTCCCCTGGCCGCCCACACCGGCGATGATCACATTGATCATCGTTTTTCGCTCTTCCACGGCTTAATCCACCCCCTCCACAATAATCGCCCGCTGCGGACAGTTTTCCGCGCAGACCCCGCACCCTACGCAGATGGCTTCGTCGATGCGGGCCTTGCCGGCGCCGGCGTCCCAGATGTTAGCCGGGCAGGAAAACACCCGGCTGCAAAAGCGCATACAGCCGCAGGCGTCGCCGAGGCAACGCTCCTGATCCACGTAAACCCGGGCCTTTTTCGTTTTCCGCGCCGCCACGAGTGCGCATTCCCGGCGCATAATCAGCACGTGGAGCCGGTCCTGCTGAAGGAGATCGTAAACCACCCGGGTGGTTGTTCTAATGTCGTAGGGATCCTGGATGGTAAAGGGAATTCCCAGCCCCGCCACCACTTCCTCAATGGCCACCGCCGGCGCTTCTTCCCCCATGGCATTTATCCCCATGCCCGGGTGGGGCTGGTGGCCGGTCATGGCGGTGGTTCCGTTGTCCAGGACAACGCAGAGGAAACGGGCCTGGTTGTAGCGGGCGTCGATCAGGGCCGGCACGGCGGCGTGGAAGAAGGTGGAATCGCCGATCATGGCAACCACCGGCTGGCTAAAACCCAGGCGGGCCAGCTTGCTTAAACCAGCGGCCACGCCCACGCTCGCCCCCATGCAGTGGGCCGTGCGCAGCAAGTAATAGCCGGTGCGGCCCAGCCCCAGGGTGTAGCAGCCGATGTCCCCGGTGACAAAGCCGTGGCGGCCGTCCAGCTCCAGGGCGGCCCGGACGGCCCAGAAGGAAGCGCGGTGAGGGCAGCCGGCGCAAAAAGCCAGTTCCCGATCGATGACCGGAACCGGGGCAAAAGGGGGCGGGCCTTGCGCCGGGGAAGCGGCCCTCTCTCCGGCGATCAGCTCCGGGGCAACCGGCTCCGGGACGGGCAGCCCCGCCACGGCAGCCAGGGCTTTCACCATGATATCCACGTTCAGCTCACCAGCCCCCGGCCCGAACGGACCGGCCACGTGAGCGCTGTTTTTACCGAAAAAAGATATTTCGCCCACCGCGGACCAGTGCCGGGCGGCTAGGCTGGTGACGCTTTCTTCAAGGATGGGGTCGGTTTCCTCGGCAAAAACAACTTTCTTCGCGCTTCGCAGGCGGTTTAGCACCAGTTTTTCCGGCAGGGGCCAGGTCAACCCCAGCTTCAAAAGGCCCGTCCGGCCAGTCAAGCCGAGGAAGTCCACAGCTTCGCGGGCGTATAGAAAGGCCGGTCCACAGCCGATCACCAGTATCTCGGCGCCGGCGGGGCCTTCGTAACAGTTGAAAGGCAGCTCTTCGCCCAGTTCGGCCGCGCGCCGGAGCTTTTCCTCCTGCTTTTGATGATAGGCGGCAACGGAACCCGGATTGGTGAGAAAACGCTCTTCCGGGGGGATCCCGGGGACCTTTTCCCACGGGGGAAGCGCGCCC
>JBFMEJ010000030.1:0-9250 GCA_040753275.1 Bacillota bacterium | reverse complement strand
AGATTACGGCGGGAGAAGAAAAATTCCTGCCTACAAAGAAAAAGCCCGGCGGGGCCGGGCTAACAGGCTTTTTCGAAATTCCTATTGATTTTTGACATCCTCCCCCGAACGAATTCGGGGGATTCCCCCTGATAAGAAGAAACCCTCCAAACCCATCCAGGATTCCCCGGGAAATCGGCCAGTTCTAAAATGACCACCTTTATTTCTTCGTACCGGCGGTAGCCTCCAAGCAAGCAAAAAATTTTTTCTGCCTTGCAGGAGTTGCGAAAAAAATGTCGAATATTAGCTGGTAATTTTAGCCTTTTGCCATGCTTAGGAGGAATTAAAAAATGAACCACCCGGCTTCCTTCTCACTTTGCTGCAACCTTTACCCCCACTCGCCCCCAGAAACGCGCTCCCCCTAAAAACAGAACCCAATTACAATAAATGGAACCGATCAAGGCAAACCTCTCGAAAGAGCGGGACGCAAAGCCACGGGTCTAAAGCCCTGCCATCCGGCTTTTAAACCAGCGGCACGTTTAAGCGGGCAAGCAATTCCGGTTTCACGGGCCAGTTTGTTTTCTTGCCGGGTGTATAGGGCCATGATCGCCGAGCTGCCGGTTTGGAAAAAATTTTCATCGGCCGTACCCTCTACGGCTTTTTTGTTTTCTTGGGGGAGAGTATTATGATCGAGGAAAAAGAAAAGTATTTTTTCGAAGCGCTGGACACTTTTGCCGCTTTAAGCAATTGTCCTTCCGTAAAAGAAATAGCGCGGACCGTCTTAGATCTTCTTCTGCGCGTAAGCGGAGCACAAGGCGGCAAAATTACGGTTTTTGAGTCTCATTTTCAGCCGGTTCTTTCGGTCGCCCGGAACTTTTCCCCGGCCGGGGAAGAGGAGATCATTCAGGCCCTCCTGTCCACCGGGCAGCCAGCGATTTATTTCCGCAATAGACACTACCTTGCCCTCCCTTTCAAAGTTAAGGACAGCATCCTGGGAACAGCTCTGCTTACCAAGGACGATCCCGCTTTCACCCTCAAAGATTTAAAGTACGCCGGACACCTCGCTTTTTACGGAGCGGTCTGCCTGGAAAGAGCCGCAAAGCAAAAACAGGATTTGGCGATCCTCCGCTCGATGGCCCAGATGGTGGACGCCCGCGATCACCACACCAGGGTACATTCCTTACGCGTGACCAGATATGCTCTCCAGATCGCTTTGCGCATGGCTCTTCCCAGGGGTTTCATCGAGCAACTCCGCACCGCCGCCCTTTTGCACGACATAGGCAAAATCAGCGTCCGCGACGACATCCTTTTCAAGCCCGGACCGCTCAACGCCGAGGAATTTGCCTGCATCCGCCGGCACCCGGCGGTAGGCACAAAAATCCTCGGCAGCCACAACGGATTAAGGGCCGTCGCCCCTTTCGTTCTACACCACCACGAAAGATGGGACGGAAAAGGCTACCCGGACGGCCTGCAAGGAGAAGAGATCCCTTTAGGCGCGCGCATCATTGCCGTGGCTGACGCCTTCGAGGCCATGACCGCGCACCGGCCGTACCGCCGGGCGCTGAGCCGGGACGAAGCAGTCCGTGAGCTGATCAAAAATGCCGGCACGCAGTTTGACCCCCGGATCGTGGAGACATTTCTCAAATGCCTCTGACATAGGGTGAGGCAACATGCAGGAAGTCGGGCTCCGGCAACATCTCGCAGCCTGGGTGGAGAAGGGCGAGCTCAAGGTCGAACACGGCGCGGGAGGACCTTACCCGGTGGTGGCGCCCTGCCGGGGAGCAAGGCTTTTCGTCAACGGGAAGGAATTTACCACCGCCGTGGCCGTATCAAAAAGCGACGCTGTAAAAATCGAAACCGCCAACGATTTTACCCCGGGCTCAGTTCGGCCGGGTCAACCAGTTTAGAGACATCAGTCACTCTTCGCCCTCGATTCGCCCGTAAACCCACTCCCTGGCCGGCAAACCCGGCTGGTAATTCGCCCGGCGGATTTCAATCGAAAAGGGGAGAAATAGGATATGACCGTCTTTGCCTCCGGAAGCCAGTCCGCCGGCATAAGATGCCTTTCCCCGATTACTTCGGGCTCCTTTAGTTTGAAAAACACTCATCAGATTCTCCGGGATTTCCAGTTCGGCCCGGATAAGATCCGGGTAGGCCACCAGGTTGACCGCCGGGATGGAATCCACGCCGAATTCCCGGGCCGCCAGCAGCTTCCCGTGCGCGCGCGGAAAAAACTGAAGCGGGGAACACCTTTTCACAAAACGGTAATTATGTTAAGATGGTAAAGGCAGATTCAATTAAAGCTCAGGCACAAAGTTTTCCCAGGCACAAAGGCACAAAATAATCTTTCCGGTACATTCTCTTTGTGCCTTAATGCCTTTGTGCCTTAGTGCCTTTATTATCCTGCCTTGTGGAGAGTAACTCCTTTTTATTCCATATCTAAAGGCAGGAAAAAGAAAATTCCTGTGAAGTTCAGTTAATCCAACGGGGTTGCCGGAGCGAAATTGAAGATCATTGTCTTGCGTCCCCGGGATTCCTGGGTTATCCGGGGACGGGATGAGTAAAAGGGGGTAGCGGTGGTGCTACTTCGTGAAAAAGGTTTCAAAAACCAAATCCTGATTTTGATTATTATTTTGCTTGTTCTGCCCGTGGTTTTAACTCTTTATATGTTAAGAGTCATCCACAGCACCGAGATGCGGCTGATCGAAACCCATAAAGAAAAAATGGCCAAAGCCATGAGTTTTTTGGATACGGGTTTAGAGCAGCCTTTTCACGTCATGCTGCAGGAGGCGGGCGCCGCGGAAGCACCCCGCCGCGAGCAGGTAAAAATATTAAACCGCCGGCTAAAACCGTTAATCGAAGAAGCACGGCAGAATTTTCCGGGAGTGGAGCTGGGTTTTTACGACCGCAATCTGGATATCATCCTGGATGGAGATGAAAACAGTTACGGGGAAAACTTCTCCAAGTGGCGGAAAGCGGCCTTCGATAAGACGATCGGGACGGGTGAGCCGGTATTCCAAAACCTGGGGGTTTCCGGCGGCGGGCGGCTGGAAATGTACCGCCCCCTGGTCCGGGATGGCCAGGTGATTGGCGCCGTTTGGGCCACGGAATCCCTGACCGGGTTTTACCGGCGCCTGGACCAGGTGCAGCTGGACGCCTATCTGGTGATTGCCTTCGGCGCTTTGATCGGTTTTGGCGGCGCCTTCACGCTGATCCGGAGTTTAGTTGCCGCCGTCAGCCAGGTCAAGAAGGGTTTGAAGCAGCTGGAGAAAGACCTGACGCATACGCTGCCGCCGGCGCCGGGCGAGGTGGGCGAGATCACGGCGGCCATTAATGAACTGGCCGCCAAACTGGTCAGCGTGCAAAATTACAACGAAATCATCCTGGCCAGCATTGACGACGGCGTCCTGGCCGTTAATTTAAACGGCGAGATTATCGAGATCAACGGGGCGGCCATGGCTATCCTGGAGCTTGACCAGAGCTGCCAGGGGCGCCATTTAACGGAAGTCTTTCCGGCGGATTCGCCTTTTTCCGCCAACCTGTTCAAGGCTTTGCGGGAAGGCGTCCTGGTCAAAGATTTGGAAATCGATCACCCGGTGAACGGCCGCGGCTTACGGCAGTTCCTGATCAGCACCAGCCTGCTGAGGAACGCCCGGCAGGAGGTGGTGGGGGCCGTGCTTACCTGCCGGGACATTACCGAGCGCGTCCAGATGGAGGAACAGATCCGCCGCCAGGAGCGCCTGGCTGCCCTGGGCAAGCTGGTGGCCGGGGTGGCCCACGAAATCCGCAACCCGATCACTGCCATCAGCGGTTACACCCAGTTCTGGCAAAAGGACCATCCTCCGTCGCCCCGCTCCCTGGCCATCATCCACCGGGAGATCACGCGGCTGAACAACATCGTCGACCGGCTGCTGCATTTTGCCCGGCCGGCGCAGGCCGTATTCGGCACCCACGACTTAAACGCGCTGGTGAACCGGACGTGTCAGTTTTTCAACGACGCCTACAATTCCGGGGTTGTCATAGAAAAGAGGCTCAGCCCCGGTCTGCCTGCAGCCTGGATCGATCCCCTGCAAATGGAGCAGGTGCTGTATAATGTTTTATATAACGCCGCCCAGGCCATGCACGACCAGGGGGTAATTGATGTGGCCACCGAATTTAATCCCGACCGGAATATGCTGCTGGTCAGCATCAGGGACCACGGCCCCGGCATTCCCAAAGAGATTATGCCGCACCTTTTTGATCCGTTTTTCACCACCAAACCAAAGGGCGTGGGGTTAGGGCTGGCCATCGCCTACGAAATTATGCGCGCCCACGGCGGCGAAATTGAAATGGTCAGCCAGGTGGGTCAGGGAACCACCTGCCTGTTGTATATACCTGCAGCAAAGGGAGCTGAAAATGATGTCCACAGTACTGGTCATTGACGATGAAGAAAGCGTTACCGAATTTTTGCGGGAAGTTCTGGAAGACGCCGGCTACCGGGTGGAAACGGCCACCGCCGGCTACCGGGCCTTAGAGCTGGTGCAGGAGATTCCTCCCGATGCAATTTTGCTGGACATCCGCATGCCCGATCTGGACGGTTTGCAGGTAATGGAGCGCATCCAGCAAATCGACGGCGGGTTGCCCGTGATTTTAATGACTGCTTTCGGCACCACCGAAATGGCCATCCAGGCCATGAAGGCCGGCGCCTTCGATTATATCGTCAAACCGTTTAACCTGGATGAACTGCTTCTAACGGTGAAAAAGGCCGTGACCATGAGGCAACTGGCCAGCGAAGTGGAAATCCTGCGGGGAAATCACGGCGCCAGGACGGCTCCGATGGATTTGCCGGTGGACGTAATGATCGGGCAATCCCCGCCCATGCAGGCCGTTTATAAAACCATCGGCCGGGTGGCCGACAGCAACGTGACCGTTCTGATCCAGGGGGAAAGCGGCACCGGCAAAGAACTGGTCGCCCGCGCCATTCACGAGAACAGTGAGCGGCGCAACGGGCCGTTTGTGAAAATCAACTGCGCGACCATTCCCGAAAACCTCATGGAAAGCGAACTCTTTGGCTACGAAAAAGGGGCCTTTACCGGTGCGGGGGCCAGAAAACCGGGAAAATTTGAACTGGCCCACCAGGGGACCATTTTTTTGGATGAGATCGGGGAGTTGACGCTCTCCGCCCAGGCGAAGCTGCTCCGCGTCCTGCAGGAAAAGGAGTTTGAAAGGGTGGGCGGCACGCAAAACATCCGGGTCGACGTGCGGATTCTGGCGGCGACCAATAAGGATTTGCAGCGCTGCGTGCAGGAGGGAACTTTTCGCGAAGATCTCTACTTCCGGCTGCGGGTGGTGACCATCTGGCTTCCCCCTTTGCGGGAACATCTGGAGGACGTCCCGGCGCTGGCGCGCTACTTTCTGCAGCATTACAGCCGGGAGCTGAACAAGCCGGTGAACGATTTTTCCCCCGCCGCCATGCTTTTGCTCCAGCAGTACGACTGGCCGGGGAACGTGCGGGAACTGCGGAACGTTTGCGAGCAAGCGGTGGTGCTGGCGAGGGGGCCGGTGATCATGCCGGAGGATTTGCCCTTTTCCCTGCAGACGTCCAGCCGGGAATTAAGGGAAGCCGTTCTCAAACCGGGCGCAACCTTAAAGGAAATTGTGGCGGATGTAGAGCGGCAGGTGATCTTAAGGGCGCTCCGGGAGCACAACTGGAACCGCACCGCCACGGCCCGGGCGCTGGGTTTAAACCGCCGCTCCCTATACGCCAAAATGAAGGAGTACGGGTTAATTTAAGGCACAAAGGCAAAGAGGCACAAAAAACAGTCGCCGGTCGTCAGAGGTCAGTCGTCGGGATAGAAGGAATTCGTAAACGCGGATTCCTGGCCTTCAATTCTGACGACTGCTGCCTGACGACTGACGACCGACTTTGTGCCTTTGTGCCTGGGAAGCTTTGTGCCTTATCTTTAACTTAATAATGGGCAAATATTGCTCACCGTTGGGCAAATTTTGCCCAACGGAAGAACTGGTGGAGAAAGTGCCGGCGGCCTGAAAAGCCGCCGCTTCGTATTTTCCGGGAGCTTCACCGGCTGTTTTTTGCTGGCACAGGTTTTGCTCCTTACTTCGCTTTAGATAAGTGCAATAAGGGACAAACGGAAAAAGATTTTTAAAGGGGAAAAAGCGGGGTGAGGAACGGGCAAAAAACGAGGCGTTTTCGAAAGCGAACGGGCCTGGAACCAGACGGAGGTTTGGATGGGAATTGAGTTTTAGCGATCAAGAGGCGGCAATTTGTGGGTTTATCAATCAGGTGCAGTTGTAGTTAGGGATTGAGGCGCGAAGGAGGCAGGAAAATGAAAAACCGGGTAAAACCGCTTAAACGGACAATTTTTTGGGGAGTTATTACCCTGGCGGTGTTCCTTTTGATCTTCCTCAACCAGGAGGCGGTAACTCAATATTTTATGCGGGGAGGATTTTCCGCCCCCGGAGTGGCCGCAGCGGCCCTGCTGTTTTATTTTCTCGCCAGTGCCTTTGCGGACGCCCTCGGCGAAACAATAGGCCTTCGCGCCGGAAACAAATTGGAGGGGAGGAGCAGACAAAATGGGTGAACTGATTCAGTACCTGGATAATGAAAACGAGGTAAAGGTGAAGCGGTTTTCCAATTACATGGCGGTGGCGATGGTTATTCTTTCTTTGCTTTGCTTCTCGGCGGGGGTTCTTTTTCTGCGTGATAGTGTTTTCAAGCACTATTACAATCCCACGCGCCACGTTATTGTCGCCCAAGACCCGGAAACCATGGAGATCTTCGCCTGGAAGGACGCCAACGGCAATGTCTACACCCCGGCTGACCCGGACGTCAAAAGCTTCCCTTACGGGACCATGTTCCTGCTACTGGCTTTGCTGATCCTGGCTACGCAGGGCCACAGCCTGATCGTGAAAAATTACGCGGCGACGCTGGTGATCAAAAGCCATCTGCCGGCGGCCGTCCCGGTGCCGGAAGAGGTCTTTGCCCATGGCTTGCCTGCCCTGGCGGCCGGGGCGGAACGGCAGGGTGGACGCAGGCAGGCCCAGGTCGGCTGGAAATTTAAAATTGCCGATCAGAGGTGAATTTAAATGAGTATCTTCTTGCCTGTAGCGGGGGTGCAACTGAGCGCTTACCTGCTCCTGGGGCTGGGCGGGATGGTTGGGCTGTTGTCGGGGTTGTTTGGGGTCGGCGGAGGTTTTTTGCTCACCCCGCTCCTCATGATGGTCGGGGTACCCCCGGCGGTAGCCGCGGCCAGCGACACCAACCAGATCGTGGCGGCCTCCGTTTCGGGCACCCTGGCCCACGGACGCAACGGCAATGTTGATTTTAAACTGGGGCTGATGATGATCGTAGGCGGGCTGCTGGGCGGCACCGTTGGTACGGGTCTGGTGCGCCTGCTCCGGCAGTTGGGGAATTTTGACGTCGTGATCAAAATCGTCTACGTATTAATGCTCCTGGCCGTGGGCACCTTCATGTTTATCGAGAGTTTCCAGGCTTTGCGCAAGAAGGAAGCCCCCCCGGAGGCGGCGGCGCCAAAGCAGCCCGGCCTGTTTGGGCGCCTGCCGCTGAAAGTTTACTTCGCCGTCAGCGGGGTCGAATGTTCCCTGATCGCTTTGCTGGGGCTGGGTTTTCTGATCGGTATCCTGGCCGCCCTGATGGGGGTGGGCGGCGGGTTTATCATGCTGCCGGTGATGATTTACCTGCTGCGCATTCCAACCTTGAAAGCCGTGGGCACCAGTCTGTTTACGGTGCTTTTTACGGCCATTAACGTCACCATGTCGCAGACCTTGGTCAATCAAACGGTCGATCTGCTGCTGGCCCTGCTCCTCCTCATCGGCTCCGCCGTCGGCGCCCAGGTGGGCACCCGCCTCGGCCGCCTGCTGAAGGCGGAACAATTGCGGATTATTTTCTCGTTGATCGTCCTGGGTGTGATGGTCAAAATGGCCCACGATTTACTGGTTGTTCCGGCATCCCTGATCGGTCTGGGAGGAGGGCATTAAAAATGGCTGTCTACACCACCGGAGTATTCACAAAAGCTAGGCGAGCGTTTTGGCGTTTTGCCCTCCTCCCGGTTTTGCTTCTCGTGTTCACGCTTTCGGTTGGGGCGCCGCCGGCCCTGGCCGCCGGGGTGACGGTCGACGTAGAACCGAAGCAAATTGAGGTGGGGTTGGATTTTGCCGGGCAAGTGGTAGATATTTCGGGCACTGTTCCGCCGGGAAGCGATGTTTTGATTACGCTGGCTTCCCCGGCCCGCAACGTGAACCTTTCCAGAAAGGGCAAAGTAGGCTTTCTTTGGATGAATGTGGCCAAGGCGGAAGTGGAAGGCGTCCCGAAAATGTACCAGATCTATACCTCCGGAAAGATTGGCGATCTGCCGCCCGCCCTGCAGGCAAAAACGGGCGTCGATCCAGAGTTTCGCACCGTGCGCAACGCCTGCACGGTGAAGGAGATCAGCGGCAATCGGGAGCGGATCTTGAAAGGCGAGGAGGGCAAAGAATATTTTGACGCCCTGGTGAAGATGTACCGGCGCGATCATCTGTACGTGGTCGGAGAAGGGGCGGTTCGGACCGACGGCAACCGCTTCCGGGTTTCCGTCCCCCTGCCCCCTGCGGTTGCCTTTGGCGAAACCCTGGTTTCTGTTTATGCGGTGGATGCAAAAAACGGGGAGATTTTGGGGGAAGGAAAAGGCAGTTTCGCCGTCCGGGCGGTGGGCCTGGCCGGTCTGGAGCGGGCCGCAGCCAAAACGAACGGCCCTTTGTACGGGATGCTGGCCATCTATATTGCCCTCGCCGCCGGTTTGGTCATCGATCTGCTTTTTAATTATCTAAACAAGCTTTTCCGTCATTTTGGAAAGGCGGCCCGGACTGCCCAGGGTTCCCGGGAGGCCGTGGAAATTCATTAAAGTGTGAAGGGGTGTGGGCGGCGTGATTTCTCCGAAAAAAATTCACGAATGGTTCATGAAGGCGCTGGAAGAACCCTTCTTCCGCGCGGAAATGCACCGCGCGGAAATCCTCCTGCAAAACAGCCGGAACCGCGGATGCAAACGGAAAAAAGGCAGCAGCCTGAATGAAGATCATCAGGAAAATGGGCAGGTAACCACTCTCAGCGGAAAAATTTTTTCGCCTTGAAGATTCGGGAGCGAAATCGCAAAACCGTAATCAGAGCCGGAAGATCTTTTAAGCGAGGAAGAAGATCATGGTGAATCAAGAGTTTGTTGACTTTTTTAGCAGGCAAAAGAAAGCATTCTTGCAGGAGTATAAAAAGAGCAGCGCG
>JBFMEJ010000029.1:0-9365 GCA_040753275.1 Bacillota bacterium | reverse complement strand
CAGGGAGAGGGTTGATGGCGGAAGTTGAGCAGATTAAAGAGAAAATTTTAAGCGAGGCAGGTGATGGAGAAAGGGAGAGGAGAGTTGTTTAGAGGGAGGCCAACACTGCTGCCGGCCAAAAAAGGCGGATTGATCACGTTCAGGAAAACAACGTAACTGATTAGAAAATGTTCAAGAAAAAATCAATCAATTGGAAAACGGGTTGCGTTGCCCGCTGTGGAGCAGATCGTTAACTATTTTTGGAACCCGGGCAGCAAAAAAGTTGGCCATTGCTATCTTAAATTTTAACCAAGGAGGTTAAAGTAATGCCAAGATTTCGGGACACAGAACTGACCAGCCGGCCGTCGGATCAGGATAAGCCCCAGCGGGTAAAAAGCCCCAAGGATCTGAAGCGTTCCGTTGATCCGGCCGTGTTGGAAATGATCGATTTCGCCAGGGAACAGGGCGTAATTACCGCCTTTGACCGGATCCTGGCCCAGCAGCCGCAGTGCCAGTACGGCTATCGGGGGATTTGCTGCCGCTTCTGCATGATGGGCCCCTGCCGGATTAAGGCCGACGAAGGTCCGGCCAGCCGGGGGATCTGCGGTGCCAACGCCTGGACCATCGTGGCGCGTAGCGTGGGCCTGATGATACTCACCGGCTGTGCTTCCCACGCTCAGCACGGCAACCATATCGCCCACGTTTTACATATGGTGGCGGAAGGGCATGCGCCCGATTATGCCGTTAAAGACCCGGAAAAATTAGTCCGGTTATGTAAACAAATGGGAATTGAAACCGAGGGGAAGGAACTCCTCGACCTGGCTCGGGAGCTTGCCGACGCGGCGCTGGAAGAATTCAGCCGCTTGAAGGGCGAGGGAGAATCTACCTGGATCGTGAAAAAACAGATCCCGGACCGGATTGAAAAATACAGAAGCCACATGGTCATGCCCCACGGCATCCACGCCACCATCTCCGACCTGGTTACCCAGGCGCACGTGGGTATGGACAACGACCCGGTTAACCTGGTTTTCAGCGCCGTCCGGGTAGGATTGGCCGATCTGGCCAACATGTGGCTGGCCACCGATCTTTCCGATATTCTCTTTGGTACCCCCCAGCCGGTGCTCAGCGAGGCCAACATGGGCGTGCTGGATCCGAAAAAAGTGAATATCGTCGTCCACGGTCACAATCCTTTGCTTAGCGAAATGATCGTGGCCGCCGCCCGCGAAATGGAAGGCGAAGCGAAGGCGGCCGGCGCCGAAGGAATCCAGCTTTCCGGCATTTGCTGCACCGGCAACGAGGTGCTCATGCGCCAGGGCGTGCCCATCGTCACCTCCTTCTCCTCCCAGGAACTGGCCATCTGTACCGGCGCGGTGGACGCCATGGTGGTGGACGTGCAGTGCATTATGCCGGGCCTGAACACCGTGGCGCAATGCTTCGGTACCAGGCTGATCACTACTTCTGATATAGTGAAAAACCCGGGCACGATCCATATCGATTACCAGGAAGCCAGGGCCATGGAGAACGCAAAGGAAGTAATTCGGCACGCCATTGAGGCCTTTAAAGAAAGAGGTTCCCGGCCGACCCACATCCCGCCGGTGAAAAACAAAGTGGTGGCGGGCTGGAGCCTGGAAGCCATCTTAGAAGTGTTTAAGTCGGTGAATCCCGACAACCCGGTGCGCGTGCTTAACGACGCCATCCTCTCCGGCGAGCTCAAGGGCGTCATTTTAATGGCCGGTTGCAATAACCTGAAAACCTTCCAGGACGAGGCGCACATTGAGATCGCCAAAGCGATGCTGAAAAACGACGTTTTCGTCATTTCCACCGGCTGTCACGCCCAGGCCTGCGCCAAGGCCGGCTTGATGGACCCGGATAAAGTGGACGAATTCTGCGGTGAGGGGTTGAAGAGTTTTTATAAGCGCATCAGCGCAAACGCCAACCTGAAATACGGCCTGCCGCCCGTCTTCCACATCGGCTCTTGCGTGGACAACTCCCGGGCGGCCGAACTCTTAATGCTCATGGCCGCCGACCTTGGCGTGGACACGCCGAAAGTGCCTTTCGTGGCCTCCGCTCCCGAAGCGATGAGCGGCAAGGCGACCAGCATCGGTACCTGGGCGGTGACCATCGGCTTCCCCACCCACGTGGGAACTATGCCGCCGGTAGAGGGTTGTGACCTGATTTACAGCATCCTGACCCAGATTGCCAGCGACGTTTACGGCGGCTACTTCATCCTGGAGCCGGACATCCAGGTGGCGATTAAAAAGCTCTTAAACGCTTTGGAATACCGGACCTGGAAACTGGGTGTCCACAAACGGGTGGCCGAGGACCTGGAGACCGCCCTGTGCCAGAACTGGTAAACGCGAAAGCGCATTGAAAGGAGGATCTAAATGGCCGAAGCCATTAATTTCGATAAAATCTTTGAAGGTGCCGTTACACCGGGCAAGGAGCCCAAAAAACTGTTCAAGAAAGCCTACGAAGGCGCCATCACCGCCGTCAGCTACGCCGAAATCCTGCTTAACCAGGCCATCCGCCGGTACGGCAAGGATCACCCGGTCGGTTATCCCGATACGGCCTACTTTTTGCCCGTGATTCGCTGCTTAAGCGGCGAAGAGATCCGCACCCTGGGAGATTGCGTGGCGCCGCTCAACCGGCAGCGGGCGGCCATGAGAGAAGAGAAAACTTTCGCCAACGCCCGGCAGTGGGGCGAAGCCACCTGGTACGCCGCCGACATCATTGAGGCGATCCGCTACCTGCGGCACACCCCGGAAAACCCGCTGCACACCCCTCCCTGGACGGGCTTCATGGGCGACCCCATCGTCCGCCAGTACGGGACCAAGATGGTGGACTGGACCATCCCGGGCGAAGTTTTGATTATCGGCCGGGCGAAAGACCCCAAGGAACTCGCCAAAGCCGTCAATAAACTGATGGGCATGGGCTTCATGCTCTTTTTGTGCGACGAAGTCATTGAACAGCTGCTGGACGAAGGGGTAAAACTGGGCGTCGACTTAATCGCCTACCCCCTGGGGAACTTCACCCAGGTCGTCCACTGCGCCAACTACGCTTTGCGCGCCGGCATGATGTTCGGCGGCATTCCCGCCGGGCAAAGGGACGCCCAGCGCGACTACCAGCGCCGGCGGATCCGGGCGTTTGTGCTCTATTTGGGCGAGCACGACATGGTCAAAACGGCCGCCTGCATGGGGGCGATTAACATCGGCATCCCCATCATCACCGACCAGCCGCTGGCGGAAGACGAGCAGATCAAAGACTGGTTTGTTTATGAGCCGGACCTCGATAAGGCCATCCAGCTCGGTCTGGAGCTGCGCGAGATCAAAATCACCCACGTGGAAATCGACGCTCCCATCACCGTCGGCCCGGCCTTCGAGGGCGAGAGCATCCGCAAAAAGGACATGTACGTGGAATTCGGCGGTACCCGCACCCCCAGCTTCGAGCTGGTCCGCATGGTGGGCGCGGACGAAGTGGAAGACGGTAAGGTCACCGTCATCGGCCCCGACATCGACACCGTGGAGGCGGGCGGCGCCATGCCGATCGGCATCGTGGTGGACGTCTACGGCCGCAAAATGCAGGAAGACTTCGAACCCGTTTTGGAGCGCCGCATCCACTACTTCATGAACTACGGCGAGGGCCTCTGGCACGTGGCCCAGCGCGACATCATGTGGGTGCGCATCAGTAAAGAAGCCTTTGCCAAAGGGTTCCGCTTAAAGCACATCGGCAACATCCTCTACGCCAAGTTCAAGGCCGAGTTTGCCGCCGTGGTCGACCGCGTGCAGGTGACCATTTACACCGACGAGCAGAAAGTGCTGGAGCTAAGGGAAATGGCCCGCGGCTACTACAAAAAGCGCGACGACCGCTTAAAAGAGCTGCGGGACGAAACCATCGACACCTTCTACTCCTGCCTGCTCTGCCAGTCCTTCGCCCCCACCCACGTCTGCGTCATCGCCCCCGAGCGGGTGGGCCTGTGCGGCGCGGTGAGCTGGCTGGACGCCAAGGCGGCCTACGAGATCAACCCGCACGGTGTCAACCAGCCGATTCCCAAAGAAGGGATCATCGACGAAGTCAAAGGGCAGTGGGAGGCCTTTAACGAGTTCGTTTACAAGAACTCCCAGCGCACCATCGAAAAAGTCAACTTCTACACAATCATGGAGTACCCGATGACCTCCTGCGGCTGCTTCGAATGTATCCTGACCATGGTGCCGGAGTGCAACGGCTTCATGGTGGTCAACCGGGAGCACCCGGGGATGACCCCCTCGGGCATGACCTTCTCCACCATGGCCGGCATGATCGGCGGCGGCGCGCAAATGCCCGGCTTCATGGGAATCGGGAAATCTTACCTGGCTTCCCGCAAGTTCGTCCCCGCCGACGGCGGCCTGGGCAGGATTGTCTGGATGCCCAAAGCCTTGAAAGAGCAGCTCCGGCCGATGCTGGAAGAAGCCGCCGAGCAGTACTGGGGCTTGGGGAAGGACTTCGTCGACAAGATCGCGGACGAAACCGTCGGCGTCACCGGCGAGGAGATCCTGCCCTTCCTGGAGGAAAAAGGGCACCCGGCGCTGACCATGGATCCGCTGATGTAAGCTGAAAGATGTAAAAAATGTTTTTCATATGACGACTGAATTTGGAGGACATCTGTTCAAAAAACAGGTGTCCTCCGGACATGTTTAAAGTTACAAGAAAACCTTGGAGGAAGGAGAAGGAGAAATGGGTTTAACCGGTTTGGAAATTTTTAAGCAGCTTCCCAAAACAAACTGCAAGGATTGCGGCCATCCCACCTGCCTGGCCTTCGCCATGGCCCTGGCCAGCGGGAAAGCCAGCCTGGACCAGTGCCCGCACGTCAGCCAGGCGGCCAAGGAAGCGCTCGACGCTGCCTCGGCCCCGCCTATCGCCCTGGTCAAGATCGGGACGGGCAGCCGCGAATTGCAGCTGGGCAACGAAACGGTGCTATTCCGCCACGACAAACGGTTCGAACATCCCACGGGGATCGCCATTTCCGTGGCGGACACGGAAGACGTGGCGGCGAAAGTGGCCCAGATCAACAAGCTCGTTTTCGACCGCGTGGGCCAGATTCACAACGTAAACCTGGTGGCTTTGCAGAACGTTTCCGGGGATGCCGCCAGGTTTGCCGAAGCGGCGAAAACGGCGGCGGAAAAAACGGACTTCCCGTTGATTTTGCTGAGCGAGGACCCGGCCGTCATCGAGAAGGCGCTGGAAGCCGTGGCGGCATTGAGGCCGCTGGTGGCCTCCGCTACCGCCGCCAACTACGAGGTGATGACCAACCTGGCCAAAAAATACGACGTTCCGCTGGCGGTCAAGGGCAGCAATCTAAACGAACTGGCCGAACTGGTGGAGAAAGTTGTTGCCCTCGGGCACAGGCAATTGATCCTGGATTCCGGGGCGCGGGAAGCAAATAAAGTGCTGGCCGACCAGACGCAGATCCGCCGCCAGGCCCTAAAACGCTTCCGGCCTTTCGGCTACCCGACCATCACTTACGCCGTGAACGAGGATCCCATCCAGGCAGTGGTGGACGCCGGGCTGTACATTGCCAAGTACGCCGGCATCGTGGTTTTGCCCACCGCCGATCCGGCCGATATCCTGCCTTTGATTACTTTGCGTTTAAATATCTACACGGACCCGCAAAAGCCCATTGCCGTGGAATCCAAGATTTACGAGATCGGCACTCCCGGCGCCGACTCGCCCGTCTACGTAACCACCAACTTCTCGCTGACCTATTTCTGCGTGGCCGGCGACGTGGAAGCTTCCCGGGTGCCGGGCTACATCCTGCCCGTCGACACGGACGGCATCTCCGTATTGACCGGTTGGGCCGCCGGCAAGTTCACGCCGGAAAAGATTGCCGAAATGCTCAAGAACTCGGGCATCGCCGACAGGGTCCAGCACCGGAAGGTGATTATCCCGGGCGGGGTGGCCGTTTTGAGCGGCAAGCTGCAGGAACTCTCCGGCTGGGAAGTCATTGTGGGGCCGCGGGAATCTTCCGCCATTCCTTCGTTCATCAAGCAGCGCTGGAGTGCATAGAAGAAGTGAGAAGTGAGAGGTTGGAAGTAGGAAGTTGAACAGGGAATGTTAGCTTAAGCCCGCTGTAAACTGCAGTAAAGCGGGAAACAAGATGGATTGTCGGGAGTTGTTTGGCCGGAAGTTCCGTTCGGGGGTTAATGGTCGGCGGCCCGCCTGAACAGAATAATTAAAGGGAGAAAAAACTCGGGGAAGTGATTGTGATGGCAATAACTTTAGCTATTGCCGGTAAGGGCGGGACGGGCAAAACGACGCTGGCGGCCCTGCTGATCAGGCAATTAATCCGGGCGAAAAAAGGCCCCGTGCTGGCCGTGGACGCCGACGCCAACGCCAACTTAAACGAAGCGCTGGGAATCGAAATCGAAGATACCATCGCCGAAATGCTGGCCCGGATCAACAATAACCTGGAGCCCCTGCCGGCCGGTATGACCAAGGACCAGTACGTATCTTACCGGGTGCACCAATCCCTGGCCGAGGGAGACGACTTCGACCTGCTGGTGATGGGCGGTCCGGAAGGGCCGGGCTGTTACTGCTACGCCAATAATTTGTTAAAAGGTTTTATGCAGCAGCTGGCCGGCAATTACCCTTACGTGGTCATGGACAACGAGGCCGGCCTGGAGCACTTAAGCCGGCGCACCACCAACGACGTGGACATCCTCTTTGTCACCAGCGACCCGTCGGCCCGGGGGGTTCGCTCCGCCGGGCGGATCAAGCAACTGGTGGAAAGTTTAAACCTGGAAGTCAAAAAGATGTACCTGGTCTTGAGCAGGGTTACCAATGGTTCGGCAGAGGCGCTGCGGGAAGAAATCGCGCAGACGGGGCTGGAATTAATCGGCACCGTTCCGCAGGACGACCAGGTGGCGGAATACGACCTGCGCAGCAGGCCCTTGCTGGATCTGCCCGACAATTCGCCGGCGGTGGCGGCGGTCACCGAAATTATGCGCAAAGCAACAATTCTTTAACCTCACTATTTGGAAGGGAGAGATCATCGTGGCGGTTACGATTGCGAAAGAAAAATGGACCAGCCAGGTAAACGAGCTGGTGATCGGTACCGAACCAAACGTTGTCAAGGTGGGCGGCGAGACTACCCTGCCTTTCCTGCATTTTGAAGGCCAGATTCCCCACCGGCCCGTGGTGGCCCTGGAAGTATGGGACATGGAACCCCAGGGCTGGCCCGCAGTGCTTACCTCCGCTTTTGAGGGTGTCTTGAACGACCCGGTGGCCTGGGCGAAAAAATGTGAAGAATACGGCGCGGATTTAATCTGCCTGAGCTTGATGAGCTCGCACCCGGACAACAAAAACAGCAGCCCCGCGGAATGTGCCGCTACGGCGAAGGCCGTGGCCGAAGCCGTAAACAGGCCCCTGATTGTGGTCGGTTCCGGGGTGGAGGCCAAGGATGCGGAAGTCATCGAAGCGGTTGGCGAGGCCTTAAGCGGGAAAAATTGCCTGCTCGGCTGCGCCAAACTGGAAAATTATAAAACCATTACGGCCACTTGCATGGTCCACGGACATAACATCATTGCCTCCAGCCCGCTGGACATCAACCTGGCCAAACAACTGAACATTTTAATTATGGAAATGAACCTGGCGGCCAACCGGATTGCCATCGACCCGCTGGTGGGCGCCCTGGGCTACGGCATCGAGTACGCTTACTCCATCATGGAGCGGGCCAGAATCGGCGCTCTGACGGGGGATAAAATGCTGGCCATGCCGGTCATCTGCTTTGTGGGCCAGGAGGCCTGGAAGAGCAAAGAGGCCAAGAGCACGACCGAAGAGGCTCCGGAATGGGGCGACCAGACCCGCCGCGCCATCTTATGGGAGACTTTAACGGCCACCACCTTTGCCCAGGCGGGCGGCGCCATCATGGTGATGCGGCATCCGGAATCCATGAAACATTTCCGGGCGCACATCGCGAAAATGATGGAGCCGAATGTGTATTAAAAAATAAAAAAATTGATAAGGAGGCTAGTTTGATGATTTTAATTGGTGAACGAATCAACGGAATGTTTAAGGATATCCGGGAAGCCATTTTAAACCGTGATCCGGAGCCCATCCGGTACTGGGCCAAACGCCAGTACGAAAGGTGCGCCGCTTTTCTGGACATCAATACCGGCCCCACGGTCGACGCCAAGGATCAGCCGGCCGTCATGGAATGGCTGGTGAAAATCGCCCAGGAAACTGTCGACCTGCCCTGCTGCCTCGATTCCACCAACCCGGAGGCCATCGAAGCAGGCCTGGCGGTCCATAAAGGGAAGGCTTTGATTAATTCCACCACCGCCGACCAGTGGAAGATGGACATCTACATGCCCATGGCGGCTAAATACGGGGCGGCCATCATCGGCCTGGCCATGAACGAAAAGGGCGTGCCCAAAAGCGCCGCCGACCGCGCCGCCCTGGCCATGGAAATCGTCGTCAACGCCGATGCCAACGGGATTCCCATGGAAGATCTCTACATCGACCCGCTGGTCCTCCCCTGCAACGTGGGCCAGGAGCACGGCCCAGAAGTGCTGGAGGCCCTGCGGCAGATTAAGATGCTGGCCGATCCCCCGCCCAAGACGACCATGGGCTTAAGCAACGTATCCCAGCGCTGCGCCGACCGGCACCTGCTCAACCGCACCTTCCTGGTCATGTCCATGGCAGCGGGCCTGGACTCCGCCATCGTCGACCTGGACGACGACGCTCTGCTGGACGCCGTCGCCGCGGCCAATATCCTGTTAAACAAGGATATTTACTGCGATTCGTTTACCAAAACCTTCCGGCAAAGGTAAGATCGGACGTCGGTCGTCTGTCGTCGGAAGTCGGAAGACAGAAGCTGGAAAGAGGCAGTTGCTTAAATTTATATTCGGCAAGAAAAGTTCCGGTATTCGTTTTATGGCTAGACGGAGGGCTGTTTTTAGTTCAAGCGGAGCGACATATGCGCAGGGTCGGCAACGAGACACGGCGAAGGTGAGGTAAGCGAACCAGCAGCGCGAATCGCGCAGATAAATGGGTGATTGAATGCCGACAGTGAGCGTCGGCGACTTCTTGAAGGTAAGAAAACTAATACATCATGCGCATTATGCAGCGCTGCTTGGTTCGTTCCGAACCAAGCCGATGTCTCGTCGACCCGGAGCATCGGAGCGACGCTGAACAAAAACAGCCCGACGGCTGAAACGATAAAGGACACCGGTGGGAGGACAAAAAGCTTGACATTGTTTTCACTTTAAAGTTATCATAACGGAAGGATTTTTTCTTACTGAAGGATTAACGAACGAAAAGACGAGGTGATCCGGTAAATGAGCAGTCAGAACGTTGGCGCCGTTCTGGTCGTCGGCGCCGGGATCGCTGGGATTCAGGCCTCTCTCGACCTG
>JBFMEJ010000028.1:0-9602 GCA_040753275.1 Bacillota bacterium | reverse complement strand
AGGTGACAGCGATGAACTTAAGGCAGCTCGAGGTATTTTTGTGGGTGGCCGAACTGAAAAGCTTTACCGGGGCGGCTAAGCACCTGTTTATGAGCCAGCCGGCGGTCAGCTTCCAGATCCGCGCCCTGGAGGAAGAACTGGGGGTTAAACTGTTCTGGCGCAACGAAAAGAACGTCGCCCTTACCGAAGCCGGGCGCCTGTTGTATCCGGAGGCCCGGCAGATGGTCGGCCACTTCTATAAACTCAAGTCCGGGCTGGAAGATTTAAAGGGCCTGCGCACGGGCCGCCTGGAGATCGGCGCCAGCACCATCCCCGGCGAATACGTGCTGCCGCTTCTGATCGGGGATTTCCGCCGGATCTACCCGGGCATTCAGATCAGCCTGCGGATCGGCGGCAGCGGGGAAGTGGAAAAGTGGCTCCTCGACCGGGAAATCGATCTGGGCTTTACCGGCGTTTTCGTCGCCGGCAAAGATGTTCAGTGTCTGCCCTGGATCGACGACCGCCTCGTCCTGATCATTCCCCCCGGCCACCCCTGGGGACTGAAGAAGAGCGTGGAACTTTCCGAACTGATTAAAGAGCCACTTATTTTACGCGAGCCGGGCTCCGGCACCCGGCGGACCTTTGAAGCCAAACTGGCGGGCAAAGACATTACCCTGGCGCAATGCAACGTTGCCATGGAACTGGGCAGCACGCGGGCAATCATCACGGCGGTCCAGGCCGGCCTGGGGGTGGGGGTGGTTTCCTTTTGGGCCGCGCAGGAGCCGCTGCTTCTGGAACGGGTGCGGGAAGCGGTTTTAAAAGACCTTAACCTGCAAAGAAAATTATACGTTGCCCGCAACCAGAACCGGTTGAACAACTACGCCACCGACACCTTTTTTGATTTTATTTTCCAGCAAGCGAGTGTTTCTTGATGGCTTTTTCCAGACCAAGGTATTTTCCCCTCCGCCACAAACTGGCCCTGCTTTCTTTCGTTTCCGCGGCCCTCGCCGTGTTGATCGGCGGGCTGATCATCACCGTGAAAATCTCGGGGATGCTGGAGGCGGAGATGGGCAACCGCGCCCTGGCCATCGCCCGCACGCTGGCCCAGATGGAAATCATTCAAACCAATGTGGGCCGGGCGGGCGGGGAAAAGGCGATTCAGCCCATCGCAGAAAAAACCCGGCTGGCGACGGGCGTTGATTATATCGTGGTTGTTGATCTGCAAAGAATCCGCTATTCTCACCCCGTAGCGGAGCGGATCGGAAAACTATTCGAGGACGAAGACATCGGCCCCGCCCTGCACGATTACGAATACGTATCCTATACGGCGGGCGTCATGGGCCCTTCGGTGCGCGCCTTTGTACCCGTGAAGACCGACGAAGGAACCCGGCAGGTGGGGGTGGTGGTGGTCGGCGTGCTTACCCCTTCGGCCCGGAAACTGCTGGGGGCCATCCAACCGCAGATCTATCCTTCCCTGGCGGTGGGGCTGCTGGTGGGCGTGATCGGCTCCCTCTTTTTAGCCAACCGGATTAAGGGCGCCATGTTCGGGATGGAACCAGAGGAAATCGGGCGGCTTCTGGAGGAGCGCAACGCCACCTTTCAGGCCATGGGGGAAGGAATTATCGCCATTGACAACAGGGAAAACATCACCCTGGTGAACCACGAGGCGGGACGCCTCTTGGGGATTGACGAAACGGTGGTGGGCCGCCCCGCCGGCGAAGTGTTCGCCAAAGACTTCCTTTCCCGGGTTTTAAAGAGCGGTGAGCCGGAATTAAACCAGGAAATCGCCTTCAACGGCACAGCGGTGATCAGCAACTGCGTCCCCATCAAGGTGGGGGGCGCGGTGGTGGGGGCGGTGGCCACCCTGCGGGATAAAACGGAGTTAAACCGGCTGGCGGAAGAACTGACCGGCGTGAAAACATTTATTGAAGCTTTGCGGGTTCAGAACCACGAGTACATGAATAAACTGCACACCATTGCCGGGCTGATCCAGCTGAACAAGCCGGACCAGGCGCTGGACCTCATTTTTCAGGTAACCGAAGAACAGGAAGAGATGACTAACTTTTTAACGCGCCAGATCCGGGAGTACAGCATCGCCGGGCTCTTGCTGGGGAAATACAGCCGCGCCAAAGAACTGCAAATCAACATGACCATCGACCGCCGGAGCTGGCTGCCGGCCTTGCCCCCGTTAACCGGCGCCGCGGACCTGGTAGTTATTTTGGGAAATTTACTGGAAAACGCCATGGATGCCGTTAAAGAGCTGCCCCCTCCCCAAAGGCACATTTACCTGGGCATTTTTGACCGGAAAAACGCACTGCAGATTATTGTCCGGGATTCCGGGGCGGGCATCCCGGAAGAACTGCAAGAGCGGATTTTTGAGCGGGGGGTCTCGACCAAAGCCCAGGGGCGCGGCCTCGGGCTGTACCTGGTCAAGGCGCACCTCAACCGCCTGGGCGGCACCCTGGAGATCCAATCCCAACCGCAGCAGGGGACGGAGATCAGAATCGACATTCCGAAGGAGGCGCACTCCTAATGGATCTAATCGACGTAGTTATTGTCGAAGATGACCCCATGGTGATCGAAATCAACCGCAGCTTCGTCAACGCCGTCCCCGGCTTTCGGGTGGCCGGGGTGGCCAAAACGGGCGGGGAAGCCCTGGCCGTCATCAAAGAATTGGCCCCCGCCCTGGCCCTCCTGGACGTTTACCTGCCCGACATCAACGGCGTGCTCACCCTGCAGGAAATCAGGAAGCAGGGTCTGCCGACCGATGTGATCCTGGTGACCGCGGCCCAGGACGCCGAAACGATCCAAAATGCTTTCCGCTACGGCGCCGTCGACTACATTATTAAACCGTTTAAATTTAACCGGCTCCAGGCGGCCCTGGAAAATTACGCTCTGTTAAGGAAGCGCCTCAGCAAAAAAACCCATTTCCAGCAAGAGGACCTGGACGGCCTGCCGCTTAACCGGAGAAACGCCGGCAGCCCGGACGACCTGCCCAAGGGGTTGAATAAATTAACCCTCCGGCAGATCTTGCTTTACCTGCTCAAGCAAAAGCAGCCCCTCTCGGCGGAAGAAATCGCCGCCGAACTGGGCCTGGCGCGGGTAACCGCCAGGCGCTACCTGGAATACCTCTTCCTGCAGAAGAAGGTTGATCTGGAACTGCAGTATGGGTCCGTAGGCCGCCCGGTCAAAAAATACCGGGCCCTTTAAGACCAAAAAGACCATAAATACAAATATGGTCAGAATATTGTAATTTTTAATTAGCTAAACTAAAATATATTTGGTCTATTTTCAGAATAATTAATCTAAAATCTTCCAAAAAAAGCGAAAATAATCGTCTTCAGGAAAAGTATCTTCCTTAATTTAACTCCTGCCCCCTCATCCCTCATCCCTAATCCATACTCTTGGGGGAGTTTTTGCCAAAGTGAAGCACCTGTATTTTTTTCTGGTCATTTGCGCAGCGGCGGCGGTGTTGGCCGGCTGCGCGAAAAGAGCGCCCGACCGCGAGCAGGTAAATCCCGGCGAAAAAATTGTGATCAAGTTTTCGCACGTGGTTGCGGAGGATACGCCGAAAGGGCTGGCGGCCTTACGCTTTGCCCGGCTGGTGGAGGAGCGGACTAACGGGCGGGTGGAAGTGCAGGTTTTCCCAAATTCAGTATTGTACAAGGACGGGGAGGAACTGACCGCCCTGGAAGAAAACAAGGTTCAGCTGATTGCCCCGACCACTTCGAAACTCGGTGAAATGTTCCCGGAAATGCAACTGTTTGACCTGCCGTATGCTTTTGCCGATACCGCCCAGGTGCACCGGGCCACAGACGGCGAAATAGGAAAAAAGCTGGCCGCTGTGATGGGCAAAAACAACCTTCTGCCCCTGGCCTACTGGGACAACGGTTTTAAGCAGATGACCAGCAGCCGGCGGCGGCTGATTTATCCCGCCGATTTTTACGGGTTGACTTTCCGGGTGATGATCAACAGCAAGGTGCTGGAGGAGCAGTTTCGCGCCTTTGGAGCCAAAACGGTGCAGCTGCCCTTCAACGAAGTTTATCAGGCCCTGGCCAGCGGGGCGGTGGAAGGCCAGGAAAACACCATGTCCAACATCCTGTCCCAAAAATTTTACGAAGTCCAGCCCTATATGACAATCAGCAACCACGGTTTTATGTGCTACGTGGTTTTAACCAACGCCCAATTCTGGAATTCGCTGCCCGGGGATATCCGGAAAATTTTAGAAGAAACGATGGCCGAAGTAACGGCCTGGGAAAGGAAAAAGGCGGAGGAATTAAACGACCGCGACCTGGCCAAGATTAAGACTTCCGGCAAGGTGCAAATCCACGTCCAGACGGAAGAGGAAAGAAAGATCTGGAAAAAAGTATGGGATCCGCTCTACGACCGGTTTGCACCTGTTGTCGGAGCTGACCTAATTCAAGCCGTCCGCGAACTCCAGCAGCAGTCTTAGCAGCGTTGCAGTCGCCAGCCCTGGAAACATTGCCGCAAGTGAAGATAATCCAAAAGGGGGTGGGAAAAGAAAAGGTGAGGTTCCCGGATGAAGGGTGAGCAGACAAATCTTGCGGAAGGAGTTTTGGGAAAATTAGAAAATTGGGAAGGAGTGAAACAATGAAGAAAACCTTGAGCATTTCAGCAGTTGCGTTAATGTTGATCGGAGCGCTGATCATCGCCGGCTGCGGCGGAGGAAAGCAACAGGCGCCAAAAACAGAAGCGAAAAAGGAAACCGTTAAAGTGGGGGTAATTCTTCCCCTGACCGGCAGCGAGGCCATGTTTGGAACCATGGAGAAAAATTCCATGGAAATGGCCTACGAGGAACTGAAGGCGGCCGGCAAAACGACCGTCGGCGGCAAGGAAATCGAGCTGAAGTTTGAAGACGACCAGAGCAAACAGGACGCCGCAAAAGCAGCCGCGGAAAAGTTGATTAACCAGGACAAGGTGGCCATGCTCAGCGGCGGCTACAGCAGCGCCAATACCAACGTCATCGCCGGGACGGCCCAATCCAAGGGAATCCCCTTTCTCATTGTGACCGGTTCCGCGGATAAAATCACCCAGCAGGGGTGGCAATGGATCTTTAGAGGCACCGCCGCTCCGGCCAGCAAATATACCGGAGCGCTCTGGGATTTAATAGACAAGGTGATTAAGCCCAAGAGCGTGGCGATCATTTACGAAAACACCGATTTCGGCACCAGTTCGGCCGAAGGATTTCGGAAGGTTTGCAAAGAAAAGGGAATCAACATCGTTTTCGACCAGGCTTATGAAAAAGGCGCCATCGATTTTAAGCCCATGCTGGCGAACATGAAGAAAACCAATCCAGACGTGGTTTTCGCGGTGTCCTACGTGATGGACGCTTCCCTGATCGCCAAGCAGATGAAAGAGCTTGACTTCAACACTAAGCTGTTCATCGGCGGCGCCGCCGGCTACACCATGCCGGAATTCAAGGAAAACGCCGGGGACGCTTCTGAATACGTGGCCTCGACGACCCTCTGGATCCCCAACGTAGCCTGGAAAGGAGCGGCCGATTACTTTAAGAAGTATAAAGAAAAATACGGCAAAGAACCCGACTATCACGGCGCCCAGGCTTACGCCACCATGTATATCATTGCGGACGCTTTAGGCCGGGCGAAGGATTTCACTCCTGCGGGAATCCAGAAAGCCCTGAAGGAAACCGACCTGATGACCATTATGGGACCCATCAAGTTTGAGGACTGGGAAGGTTATACCAACCAGGACAAGCCGACTACTTATGTAGTGCAGTGGCAGAAAGGTAAACTGGAGGTCGTGTGGCCCGAGGAAGCAGCCTCCACGAAGCCGGTTTTCCCGGTGCCGAACTGGAAGGAAAGAAAATAGCCAGGAATTTCGCCGAAAGGATGGGGGAGGCCTTCCCTTCCCCCATCCTTTCCGCACAGGAGGTATTTAGATGTCTTTATTCGGACAGACAGTGATCTGCGGCATCCTGCTGGGCGGTATGTACGCCTTGATCGCCATTGGGATGACCCTGATCATGGGCGTGATGAAGATTATCAACCTCGCTCACGGGGCCCTGGTGATGGTAGGGATGTACATTACTTACGTTTGCTATAAATCGTGGGGCCTCGATCCATACATCGGCATGTTGATTGCCATGCCCGCCTTGTTTTTGATCGGCTGCCTGATTCAAAGATACATGATCAACCGCCTGGTGGAAGTTGATTCGATTTTGCCGGAAAACCAGGTTTTGTTGACGGTTGGCATCATGCTCGTCCTAACGGAACTCGCGCGGCTCATTTTTAAATCCGATTACCGTTCGGTAACCACCGGCTATTCCAGCAGTACCTTCTTCGTCGGCGATATGTCCATCAGCATCCCGATGACCGTCGGCTTTTTCATTGCCATGGCCTTTACCTATTTACTGCACCTTTTCCTGACCCGTACCGATCTGGGCCGGTCGATCCGGGCCACCGCGCAGGACCGCAACGCCGCCGTCTACATGGGGGTAAACGCCTCCCGGGTCACCGTGATCACGTTCGGGATCGGTTCCGCCCTGGCCGCCGCCGGGGGATCGCTTTTGCTCCCCCTGTTTTACCTCTGGCCGGACATTGGCCACCTGTTCACGGCCAAAGCATTTATCATTACCATTCTGGGCGGAATGGGGAGCACCATGGGGGCCATCTTCGGCGGGCTCACCCTGGGAATTGCGGAATCCCTGGGCGCCACCTACATTTCCATGGGGTATAAAGACGTCGTCGGCCTGGTGATCTTTTTGCTCGTTCTGCTCTTTCTCCCCGGCGGTTTTAAGAGTTTAACAAAGAGGTGAAGCTGATGACCGCAAAAAGCTGGCTAACGCCAACCATCATTGCCGTCGTGGCGCTCGTCCTTCCCTTCCTCTTGCGGGACCCTTACCCCCAGCACATTTTAATTATGATTTTGATCTGGGCCACGCTGGGGACGGCCTGGAATCTTTTAGGCGGTTACGCGGGGCAGGTATCCTTTGGACACGCGGCTTTTTTCGGCCTGGGTGCTTATTCCGCCGGATTGTTGTTTTTGCACCTAAAAATTTCCACCTGGTGGGGGATGCTGCTGGGTCCGTTTGTAGCTACGGCGGTGGCCGTTCCCATCGGTTTAATCTGTTTTCGCCTAAGAGGTCCCTACTTTGCGCTGGCTACCTTGGCTTTGGGGGAGATCTTCCGCCTGGTTTTTACCAACTGGGTAAAGTTTACCCACGGGGCACAAGGGATCTTAATTTTAAGCACCTTTCCCACCAAACTGCCGTACTATTACATCGCGCTGGCCATTTGGGGGCTGGCCATGTTTACGCTGAACCGGCTGATTAACTCCAAGCTGGGTTATTATTTCGTTTCCATCCGCGAGGACCAGGACGCCGCCGAGTCACTGGGCATTCCTACCACCCGGTACAAAATGTACGCCCTTTTGCCCAGCGCTTTTTTAGCGGGGCTGACCGGCGCTTTTTACATGAACTACATCGCCTTTATCGATCCCCACGTGGTCTTTTCCCTGGGTGACATTTCGGTGATGGTGATCCTGGTCGTGATGATGGGCGGCGTGGCCAACCCGTGGGGGGCGCCGGTGGGCGCGGCCATTTATATCGCCCTCAACGAAATTTTCCGCGCCTGGCTGGGATCGGCGAACGTACTGGCTTTCGGCATCCTCGTCTGCCTGGTCATTCTGTTTTTGCCCAACGGTGTGATGGGCGAACTGGGCCAGATTCGGCGGACAGCCTTCCGGCAGAAACCTGCCGCGGCGGGAGGGGGGCAAAAATGAGTTTTTTTGAAGTGAAAAATATCGTAAAAAATTTCGGCGGCCTCACTGCCGTAAACAACGTTAGTTTTACCGTGGAGGAGGGAGAAATTTTCGGCCTGATCGGCCCCAACGGGTCGGGCAAAACCACCATCTTTAACCTGATCAACCGTTTTTATCCTTTAACTTCCGGAGAAATCTACTTTCAAGGGCAGCGGATCGACGGCCTGCCCACCCATAAAATTTGCGAACTGGGGATCGGCAGAACCTTTCAAGTGGTCAAGCCGCTCCGGCGCATGACGGTCCTGGAGAACGTGATGGCCGGCGCGTTTTTGCACACCGGCAGCATTGTCCGGGCCCGGGCGAAGGCTTTAGAGGTGCTGGATTTCTGTGCGCTGGCGCACCGCAAAGACGTGGAAGCGAAGAGCCTGACCATCGCCGACCGGAAGCGGCTGGAAATCGCCCGGGCCCTGGCGACGGAGCCCAAACTGCTGTTGCTGGATGAAACAGCGGCAGGATTAAACCCAAAAGAACAAGAGGAGGCCATCGCCATTATTCAAAAAATACGGGCTGCCGGGATTACGATTATTATCGTGGAACACGTGATGAAAGTCATCATGGGCATTTCCAACCGCATTCTGGCCATTAATTTCGGCCGGGAAATCGCCAGGGGCACGCCCCGGGAGATTGCCAATCATCCGGAGGTAATTAAAGCATATCTGGGTGATGCCTATGCTTAAAGTAGAGAATATCGACGTGACTTACGGCGACTTACAGGTACTGTGGGACGTTTCTTTTACGGTGCAGGAAGGGGAGCTGCTGGCCCTGCTGGGGGCCAACGGCGCGGGAAAAACCACTATTTTGAATACCATCTCCGGCCTGCTCCGCCCGCGCCGGGGGAGCATCCGTTTTTTGGGCGAAGAGATTAGCCGGGTGCCGGGACATAAACTGGCCGAACTGGGCATTGCCCACGTCCCGGAAGGGAGAAGACTTTTTCCCGAAATGACGGTGAAAGAAAACCTGGAAATGGGCAGTTTGTCCCCGCAAGCGAAAAAGAAAAGAAAAGAAACCATGGAATGGGTCTACACGCTTTTCCCCATCCTCAAGGAAAGGCAGAACCAGGAAGCGGGCACTTTGAGCGGCGGACAGCAGCAAATGCTGGCCATCGGGAGGGGTCTGATGGCCCTCCCGAAGCTTTTGATGCTCGACGAACCCTCTTTGGGGCTGTCGCCGCTGCTGGTCAGCCAGGTCTTTGAGATTATCCAGGACATCAACCGGCAGGGAATTACGGTTCTGCTGGTGGAGCAAAACGTCATGCACGTTTTGAAAATGTGCTCGCGGGCCTACGTGCTGGAAAACGGCCGGCTTGTCCTGCAGGGAAGCGGGCCGGAACTGCTCAACAACCAGCATGTGAAGGAAGCGTATTTGGGAATTTGAGAGATAGGGATTAGACCCTCATGCCGTTTTTCGGGGCATCAACAGATGACGAAAATAAGCGAATGCTGTTTTCAGGGCAAAGGTATAAAGGGGTACAGAGGCACAAAGAAACAGGTGTAACCAGGGAATATTTTTACTTTGTGCCTTTGTGCGTGGGATATTTTGTGCCTGATCTTTTCAGGGTACAGGGTAGGGTTGGAGGTTGGAAATTAGACCTGCATGCCGTTTCCGGCAGCATCATAGAGATGAAAATACAGATGCCGGACGGTTGTCTGCCCGGTAGTTGGCGGAGCCGGACGGCATTAATTTTGTGTTCGGGCAGCAGTGCTGACGCATAAATAAAAAACACCAAGTAAATCCAATGATTGGGGGCTCAAAGAAGAAAATTTCGTTGCAAATAGGGGTGGACAGCGCACAGGACTTTATGCGATAATAGGGTGGGAAAAAAT
>JBFMEJ010000027.1:0-9833 GCA_040753275.1 Bacillota bacterium | reverse complement strand
GCCATATTGGCTGCGACGGGCTTCCCCAGGCGCTCCCGGACAGCTTTCGTCACGGGCAGGGAAACGATTTTGACAGAAGCCGAAGGCAGCCGCGAAACGTAAGTGCTGTCGACAATTACCAGGCCGCCCGCTTTGACGGCGGAAACGTATTTATCGCAGGATTCCTGGTTCATGGCCAACAGGACATCCGCCCGTTCAACCCTGGGATATTCGATTTCTTCGTCGCTGATGATCACTTCCGACCGGCTCGCCCCGCCGCGGGCCTCCGGACCGTAAGACTGCGTCTGCACCGCCCGCCACCCGGCCAAAAGCGCCGCCTCGGCCAGGACGATACCGGCCAGGATGAGCCCCTGGCCACCGGAACCGCTTAAGATAACTTCAATCCTTTTCATAAGCCTGCTCCTTAAAAACAGTCGCCGGTCGTCAGACGCCGGACGCCGGAACAAAGTGTTCCTGAATTTAACCGCTGAGGGCAATAGAAAGCACAGAGAACATAAAAACCGGGAATCAACAGACCGGCGGCCTGCCCTTGCGCCGGAATATCTTCAGCCCCCGCCTGGAAAGCACAAAAAGGTGAATCCTCCGGGATCAGGTGGCAATGGCGCTGTACGCTTCCGTGTATTCCGGCGCTTCGCTGCAATAGAGCAGGCCCACGGGGAACCGGTCCCGCCTTTCGTCGTGCGCCAGGCGCCGGTACGCCTGGACGTTCATGGCGTGCTCCCGCTGCCAGCGCAGGGCGTCGGCCGGCGAACCGGCCTTGTTCTGGCGCCCGAAGGCAGTGGGGCAATAGGTTATTGCTTCGATGAAAGCAAAGCCGCGGTGCTGCAGCCCGCCCTTGATTAAATCCGTCAGCAGCCGGCTGTGGTAGGTAGTCGCCCGCGCCACGTACGTCCCGCCGGCCCCCTGGACCAGCGCCGGGAGATCGAACGGCCGCTCGATATTTCCGTAGGGGGCCGTGGTCCCTTTACCGGCCGTCGGGGTTAAGGGCGAATACTGGCCGCCGGTCATCCCGTAGATGCTGTTGTTGAAAACAACGGCGGTGAGATCGATATTCCGCCGGGCGGCGTGAATCAGGTGGTTACCGCCGATGGCGGCCGCGTCGCCGTCCCCCATTAAAACGATCACGGTCAGTTCGGGCCGGGCGAGTTTTACGCCGGTAGCGAAGGCCAGCGCCCGGCCGTGCGTGGTGTGCAGGGTATCGAAGTCCAGGTAGCCGGCCGCCCGCCCGGCACAGCCGATCCCGGCCACCACTACAATCCTGTTTTGGTCGAGGGACAACTGGTGGACGGCTTTCAAAAGAGCGTGCACCACCAGCCCGTTCCCGCAGCCCGGACACCACAGGTGGGGCAATTTGGCCCGGCGCAGGTACCGTTCCAGCTGCAGCTTCGGAAGGCTGCCCGGTTCCCCTAAAGAAGGTTTGATCTGCCTGTCCGCCAGGCGGGGGGCCAGCTCCCCGCTTTTGAGCGAACCGCTGTCGGCGGGCCTTTCTGCGTTTGGCGACCGGGCCAGCACTTCCAGCGCAAAATCGGGGCAAAGCTCCTCACAAAGGCCGCACCGGTTGCACCTTTCCTGGTGCGCCAGGGCGGCACGCCCTGCCTCGTTTAAGGCCAGCGCTCCCTGCCGGCAAAAAGACACGCAAATCCCGCACCCTTTGCACCATTTTTGGTTAATTTCGACCGGTCTGACCGGTTCAACGTCAACTTCCACCGCTTACCCCTTCCTTCCCGCCCGGGGCGCACCCGGGAGAGCCTGCTTTAATCTTACTGGTGAACGACCTTTTTCAACCGGCCGCCGGGTGCGGTGCAGATGGCGCCGAGGATTTCCTCCGGCGTAAACAGCCTTCCGCCGCCGCTGGTGAGCGGGATTACTTCCGCCTTCCCGGAAACCGCCCGCCGGACCTCCGCCTCCAGCTGGCCCAGGTTCATCTCCGCCACGATCAGTTGAGGAACGCGCCGGCTTAAGTTGGCCACTTCCTCCGCCGGAAAGGGCCAGATGGTCTGCAGTTGCAAAAACCCCGCCTGGACGCCCCGCTCCCGCGCCTCCCGGACGGCCTGCCGGGCCGAGCGCGCCGCGCTGCCGTATGCGATTACCGCTACCTGGGCGTCTTCCAGCCGGTAGGCCCGGGTAAAAGTGATTTCCCGGCGGGCCAGCTCAATTTTCCGGTGCAGGCGGCGGATCAGGCCGTCCGCCACCCGGGAATCATTCACCGGCAGGCCGGTTTCGTCGTGCACCAGGCCGGTGACGTGAAAACGGTAACCGGTGCCGAAATCGGGAATGGCGGGCACTTCGCCCTTTCCCGGCCGGTACGCCGGAACAGCGCCGATTGAGCCGGGCGGCCCGGCCGGCCGGGGGCGGTCGATAATGGTCAGCTCGTCCGGAGGAGGCAGGTGCACGCCTTCCCGCATGTGGGCAACAATCTCGTCTAAAAGCAAAATAACCGGGGTTCTTAATCTTTCGGCTGCATTAAAGGCCTGGATGGTTAAATCGTAAGCTTCCCGCACCGAGCCGGGGCAAAAAGCCACCGCCGGATGGTCGCCGTGGGTTCCCCAGCGCGCCTGCATGACGTCCCCCTGCCCCGGGGCGGTAGGAATGCCGGTGCTGGGCCCCAGCCGCTGAACGTTCACCACCACGCAGGGCGCTTCCACCATGGCGGCAAAGCCTATGTTTTCCTGCATTAAAGAAAAGCCGGGCCCGCTGGTGGCTGTAAAAGCCTTCTGCCCGGCCAGCGAGGCGCCGATCACGGCGGAAATGCTGGCGATCTCGTCCTCCATTTGAATAAAACGCCCGCCTGCAGCCGGCAGCCGGGCCGCCATGATTTCGGCGATTTCGGTGGAGGGCGTGATCGGGTAACCGGCAAAAAACCGCGCCCCCGCCGCCAGGGCCGCTTCCGCCACCGCTTCATTTCCCTGCATTAATTTTAGTCGGGCGGTCATTAATCATGCACCTCTTCCAGCCACGTTCAATTAGCGCGATTCATACTGCCAATAATTACTGACCAGATCTTTGAAAACTTTCTCCTAGCAAAGACCATGCCACCAGGAAAAAGAGGGCAATCAAGGAAACCGGCGGGTAAAGAAACCGGATAGAAATATCATAATGAGACGAGCTTTTTAGCAAATTTATTCTCCGTATTAAATATCTCAAAATGATACGGATCACAAAAAGAGATACCCACTTCCCAAATCCTTGATTTGGCAGTGTCTAATTTCTGTTTTCTAATTCCTGTTTTCTTCGGCCTTTTTCCTGCCGTGCGGCGTCAGCCTGTACCGGGAAATTTTCCGGTAAATGGTAGCCCTGCTGATGCCCAACACTCTGGCCGCCAGTTGTTTCCCTTCCTCCGTCCAGCCGAAGTGGTCCAGGGCGGCGGCGATGGCCTGTTTTTCCATCTGTTCGATCGTCTGCCAGCGGCCGGGCGCGGAAAAAGCCCCGGTGCCCTTTGGCTTGCTTTCCCGGATGGACGGCGGCAGACTGGCCAGGCTGATCAAATCCCCTTCCTCAATGTTCATGGCGTACTCTATGGCGTTAATCAATTCCCGCACGTTCCCGGGCCAGGCGTAACTCAGGCAGCAATCCTGCGCCTGCTTTTGATACCCCCGGATGTTTTTGCCGAGCAAACGGTTATAGTGCCGGCGGTAATGGTCCAGCAGCAGCAGGATGTCTTCGGGCCGCTCCCGCAGGGGCGGGATGACTAGCGGGATCACACTCAAGCGGTAGTACAGGTCGTCCCGGAAATGGCCGCTGGCAATGGCTTCTTCCAGGTTGTTATTGGTCGCGGCGATGATCCGAATATCTACCGGAATCACCCGGCTGCCGCCCACCCGTTCAATCTGCCTTTCTTGCAGAACGCGCAGCAGCTTGGCCTGCAGGTATAAAGACATATTACCGATTTCATCCAGGAAAACCGTCCCCTGGCCGGCCAGTTCGAATTTGCCCGGTTTGCCCCCCCGCCGGGCGCCCGTGAAGGCTCCCTCTTCGTAGCCGAACAGTTCACTTTCCAGCAGGGTTTCCGGAATGGCGCCGCAGTTAATGGCCACGAAGGGCCGGGCGTGCCGGGGGCTGGCGCTGTGGATGGCCCGGGCGAAAATTTCTTTGCCGGTGCCGCTTTCCCCTAAAATCAGCACGGTGGAATTGCTGCCGGCAATTTTGGCCGCCCGCGCTTTCAGTTCCCGGATGGCGGGGCTTTGCCCGATAATTTCCTCAAAGGTAATCACTTTCTGGGCGCTCATGATTTCGTAGGCCAGTTTGCTGGTCTCTTTAAAATCCCGCGCCGTGACCACGATTCCGGCCTGCTTCCCGTGGCTGTCGATGATGGGCCGCGCCGTTACCAGCAGATGCAGTTTTTTGCCGTGCACCCCGATAAAAAATTCCCGGGGGGCAAACCCTTCCTCCCCCCTGGTCAGTTCTGCCAAAGGGAGACCGGTAATGTATTCCTCCAGCCGGCGGTTGATGATTTCCTCCCGGGGCAGGCCGAACATGCGCTCTGCGGAGAGGTTAAAGTGGGTCACCGCCCCTTCGTGGTTCACGGCAATGACGCTTTCGTCGACCGAGTTGATGACCGCATTCAACTGATTGGCCATGATCATCTTCTCGGTCAAGGCTTCTTTCTCCAACACCTTGGCACCGATCAAGTCGGCCATCCGTCCGATGAACTCCATAAAAGAGGCGGCGCGGGCGCAAAGGGTGGCTTTTTGCTCTTCGCTAAAGGCAATCAGGCTGATGTTGCCGATGACCTCCCCGCTGGCGATGATGGGATAGACGATGGAGGCCTTATAAAAACAGGCGCCCGTCAGCGGGCAGGACAGGCAAATTTTATGGTAGCCCGCCTCGCTGATCAGGATCGGTTCCTTGTTTTCCAGCACGTGCTTGTTCACGAAGCCCCTTAAGAGTCGGGAACCGACGTCGTTTCTGACTTTGCCGGTGCCGGCGACGCGGACCAGGTCCGTATCGATAATTTCCACTTCCACCCCGATGGCGGCGGCAATCGCCTCGGCCACCCGCTGGCTGTCCTCGCTGACCAGGTCGAGTCTGGACATATTGAAGAAATCTCCCCAAAAATAGAATAGTGCCTCAATTTCTATTGTACCACTGCTTGCGTTTTTCGGCCATGGTTACTTTGACCAGCCCGCCGGATTTAATTAATCGTATTCCACGTTGACCAGGCACAGGCCCCGGGCTGGAACGGTGGGGCCGGCCCGCGCCCGCTCCCCGGCTTCCAGGATCGCTTTGATTTCCTCCGGCGGTCTCTTCCCCAGGCCGATTTCGACCAGCGTACCCACCATGATCCGGACCATATTATAAAGAAACCCGTCACCCCGGAAAGTGAAAAAAATCAATTCCCCCCTGCGGGCCACTTCCGCCTCGAAAAGGGTGCGCACGGTGGTTTTGGTGCTGGCCCCGGCGGCCTGAAAAGAGGCAAAATCATGCCTTCCCCGCAGGTACCGGGCGGCAGCGGCCATGGCCTCCAGATCCAGGAAGCGGGGTTCAAAATGGCTGTAGCGCCGCCAGAACGGCGAGGGAATCCGGGCGTTGAAGATGGTGTACCGGTAAGTTTTGGCCCGCGCGCTAAAACGGGCGTGAAAACCGGGAGGGACCTCCTCCGCGTGGACGGCCGCCACGTCTTCCGGCAGAACACCATTTAAAGCCAGGGGAATCCTGGCCGCGGGAATAGCCCAGGCGCCGGGGTCAAAATTAACCACCTGGCCCAGCGCGTGTACGCCGGCGTCCGTGCGCGCCGCCCCGGTCACCTTGATTTCCCGCCCGGCCAGGCGGCGCAGGCACTTTTCCAGAACCCCCTGAACCGTAGGCAGGCCGGTCCCCCGCTGCTCTTGAAAACCGTGATAATTTGTGCCGTCGTAGGCCAGAATCAGCTTTAAATTCCGCATTAAAAAACCAACCGATCTAAATTAGTGATCAGGCACAAAGTTTCCAGGAACAGTAAAGACACAAATTTAATATTCCCGGTCCATTTCTTTTTGTACCTCTTTGCCTTTGTGCCTTAGTGCCCTTATTTATTCCGCTAACACAACCAGGGCAAAAACGGCGGCGGTAAACCCGGCGGCGGCCAAATCCCGCCACGCGAAACGCAAAGGGTGCAGACGGGTGCGTTTGGCGCCCACCCGGTAACCGCGCGCTTCCATGGCCGCGGCCAACTCCTCCGCACGCCCGAATGCGCCGGCAAAAAGGGGGACGAGCAGCGGGATTGTTTTCGCCAGGCGCTCCCAGGGCCACCCGGAATTAAAATCAACCCCCCGCGCCTGCTGGGCTTTTTTAATGGTGAGGGCCTCCCGCAAAAGGGTAGGCAAAAAACGGATGGCCACCGTCATCATCATGGCCAGCTCTGGAGCGCTCACGCCGAGGCGCGCAACCGGCGCCAGCAACCTTTCCACCGCCGCGGTCAGGTCCAGGGGAGAGGTGGTTAAGGTAAGCAGCGAGGAAACCGCAATAATGAGGGTCAGCCGCCAGAAAAGCAGGCCGCCCAGGACGGCGCCCTCCTTTGTAGCCTGAAAAATGCCGGCCTGCAAAAAAGCTTCCCCGGGTGTAAAAAAAACCTGCAAAAGAAAAGTCAGGATGAGAATAAACCAGAAGGGCCGCAAAGTTTGGAAAACGATCCGCCGGGGTAGGCCCGACAGAACGATAAAAAAGACAGTCAGCAAGGTCAACAGGACGTAAAAAGGCCAATGCCCGGCCACCAATACCGCCGGAATAAAGGTCAAAAGGCAAAAAATCTTGGCCCGCGGGTCAAGCCGGTGCAGAATGGATTTACCCGGTATGTATTGGCCGAAAACGATGTTTTCCACCACGATTCACCGCACTTATATAAAATTAGGCCGTCTTTTCCTCATTCCCGCCGCCGCCTCGTTTATTCTTTCCTCCGCTTCCGGCAGGGTCAGCGCCACCCCTTCAATCCCCAGCCGCCTCAGAATTTCAGCCGGCACGGGGAGCCTTAACCCGATTTCCAGCAGGGGTCCGGGATCGCCGAACACCTCCCGCGGGGTTCCCTCCCGGAAAATCCTTCCTTCTTTTAAAACGACAATCCGGTCGGCCAGAGAGGCGGCGTTATCCATATCGTGAGTGATCAACACGATGGTTTTTCCCCGGCGCTGCTGAAGGTCCTTGAAAACTCCCAGCAGCCGGCGGCGACCCCGGGGATCGAGGCCGGCGGCCGGCTCATCCAGGACCAGCACCGCCGGGTCGACGGCCAGGATGCCGGCCAGGGCCGCCCGCCGCCGCTGCCCCTGGCTTAACGCAAAAGGGGAACGCTCCTTTGCCTCCCGCGGGTCCAAGCCCACTATTTCCAGGGCCGCCGCCGCCCTTTTCTCCACCTCTTCCGCGGCCAGACGCAGGTTGCGCGGCCCGAAAGCCACGTCATCGAAAACGGTCTCCGCGAACAACTGCTGTTCCGGGTACTGAAAGGCCAGGCCGACCAGCTGCCACAACCGCCGGCGGAAATTCTTCACCCGCGTGTCGCGGCCGGCTACGCGCACAATCCCGGCCGTCGGCAGCAGGAGCCCGTTAAAATGCTGGGCCAGGGTGGATTTCCCGGAGCCGGTGGGCCCGGCCAGAACCAAAAATTCTCCCTTTTTGACCGAAAGGGAGACATCACGAAGGGCAGCAGCAGCCAGAGGGGTGCCCGCCGCATAAACGTAGGTCAGGCTCTCAACCTGGATTATTTCCTTACCGTTATAATTTTCCAGCATAACTGGCCGGCTCGTCCGGACCGAAGACCTCCAGTGAAACTTCATTGCTTCTTGCAGACGATTATATCATATTCTGGTTGAGAAAGGGATTTTGCCCCAATATTCTCCGCAATTGAGCGACCAGATCGTCCAAAGTCAAGATCTCCAGTGAAAGCGGCCAGCCCGCTGCGCGCAGCCGCCGGGCCAGTTCCGCCGGGGCGGGCAGCTCCAGACCGCACGCGGTCAAAAGCTCCGGACGGGCGAAAAGCTCCGCCGGCGCCCCTAAAAAAACAAGCCTGCCCTTATCAAGCACCCATACTTTCCGGGCCAGGGCGGCCTCTTCCATAAACTGCGTGATGAGGATAAGCGTAACCTTCTCGCTCCTGTTCAGGCGGAGCAAAGTGTTCAGGATTTCCTCCCGGCCGGCCGGATCCAGCATGGCGGTAGGTTCGTCGCAAACCAGGCAGCCCGGCTGCATAGCCAGTGCACAGGCAATGGCCAGACGCTGCTTTTGCCCCCCCGACAAAAAATGCGGGGGGACGGTACGCAGCTGCTCAAGCCCCGCCGCCTTAAGGGCCGCGTCCACGCGCCTGGCGATCAGTTCCGGCGGCAGGCCCAGATTTTCCGGACCAAAAGCGACGTCTTCCTCCACGGTGGCAGCCACGATCTGATTGTCCGGATTTTGAAAAATCATCGCCACTTCCCGCCGGATGGCCGGGAGGTTTTCCGGACGGCGCGTGTCCAGGCCGTTTACCATTACGCAGCCGGCAACGGGAAGCAAGAGGGCGTTTAAGTGGCGGGCCAGGGTAGATTTGCCGGAGCCGTTTGCCCCGACGACGGCGATGAACTCGCCCCGGTCGACACGGGCGCTGATTCCGTCCAGAGCCGCCTTTTCCCCGGGCTCGCCCCGGTTATAAACATATTTTAAATTGTCTATGCCAATATAGTAATCATCCACTGCCGATCCCCGCAAAGGGCGGTTTTGCGGCGAGATGAAACCAGGCACTAAACGAGTTCAATCAGGGCCAGCGGGGCTCCGTCGCCGCGCCGGTACCCCACCTTTGTCACCCGCGTATACCCGCCGGGGCGTTCCCGGTACCGGTCGCCCAGCTCGTTAAAAAGCCGGCGCACCACGTCTTCGTCATAAATATAGGCCAGAGCCTGTCGCCGGGAGGCCAGGTCGCCTTGTTTGGCCAGGGTAATCATTTTATCGGTGAGTCTTTTGATCTCCTTTGCCCTGGTTTCCGTGGTGATGATACGGCTGTTGCGCAATAAGGATGTCACCAGGTTTCTCAACATGGCCCGGCGATGGCCGGTGAGCCGCCTTAACTTTCGGTAACCCATCGTAATCCCCCTCAGTCATCGCTCTTCCGCAAGGAAAGCCCCAATTCGTTTAATTTTTTAATAACCTCTTCCAGGGATTTTTTCCCGAGGTTGCGCACTTTCATCATGTCTTCCTCGTTGCGCTGGATCAGTTCTTCCACCGTGTTAATGCCGGCGCGCTTTAAGCAGTTGTAGGACCGGACGGACAGATCCAGCTCTTCAATGCTCATTTCCAAAAGCCGGTTCTTTTGCTCTTCTTCTTTTTCCACCATAATTTCCACGTTGTTGGCGGCTTCCGTCAGCCCCACAAACAGCTGGAGGTGCTCGCCCAGAATTTTGGCTGAAAGGCTGGCCGCCTCGTCGGGACGGATGCTTCCATTCGTCCAGACTTCCAGCGTCAATTTATCGTAATCGGTGCGCTGGCCCACCCGGGTGTTTTCCACCGTAAAATTAACTTTCCGGACCGGCGAAAAAATAGAATCCACGGGAATTAAACCGATAATATGCTCGCCTTTTTTGTTCCTTTCCGCAGGGACGTAACCGCGTCCCTTCGCGGCCGTCATTTCCATAAAAAGGCGCCCGCCGTCGGCCAGGGTGGCGATGTGCAAATCCGGGTTTAAGATTTCCACGTCTGCATCGTGGATAATGTCGCCGGCCGTGACGACCCCTTCCCCTTTGGCTTCGATGCGCAAGATTTTTTCTTCGTCCGTATACATTTTCAGGCATAAACTTTTTAGATTGAGAATGATTTCCGTAACGTCCTCGACCACTCCGGGAACAGTTGAAAACTCGTGCAGCACGCCGTCGATCTTCACCGCGGTAATGGCCGCTCCC
>JBFMEJ010000026.1:0-9916 GCA_040753275.1 Bacillota bacterium | reverse complement strand
TAATGATTTGACGAAAAGCGAACCGGTCTTTCCCTACGTTAATTATCTGGTTGCTAAAAATCTTTTAAAAGGCTACCCGGACGGTAGCTTTCGCCCGGCAAGCTCAATAACCAGGGCAGAGATAACCGCCCTGCTGGCAAGAGCCAGCGGACTTACCGGGCAAAAGCCCGCCACACCCACATTTAAGGATCTGGGACCCGGTCACTGGGCCTACGAAACAATCGAAACGGCTGCCCGGGCGGGTTTAGTAAGAGGATATCCCGATGGCTCCTTCCGCCCTGATGCGCCGGTAACCCGCGCGGAAGCTTCCGCCCTGCTTCTGCGCTTAACCAAAGAATCCTTACCTGCCGTTACTCTTCCAGAAGTCGTAAAAGATGTGAACTCCGGACACTGGGCTTGGCGTCAGGTTGCCGCCGTTTTAGACGCTGGTCTGCTTACCATGGCGGCCAAAAACAGCTTTGCACCCGATCTGCCGGCTACCCGCGCCCAGGTGGCGAGGGGCTTGGCCATAATGTTAAATATCAGCCCCGAGCGTCTGGAAACGCCGCTGACGGGCAAGCTGGCACCTTTAAAAGGGGAAGTTATTCTTCAAGAGGCCGATCAGGGGCCGCGTCGGATTACAGCCGAAACTGCTTGCGGCGCGGGCGCAACAATTAAAACCGGTCCCGACGGGCGGGCGGAGCTAAAATTTCCCGATGGGTCCGGCTTAAGGATTGAGGCAAACACCGAATTCACCATCAAAAAAGCACGCGGACAGGCAACCATCCTGCGGGACGGCTCTCCGGGCGCAATGGTGGATTTCCTGGAACTGGACCTGCCCAAGGGGAAAATTTTCGGTGCGCTTGCTTCCCCTTATTTCTACCGGCAGGAGGAGGAAAAGACTAAAGAGCAAAGGAAAAGCGCAGCGCTTAATTCCTTTCAAAGAGCGGAAAACATAAAATTATTGGCCCTTGCCTCGCGTATCCCGGCAGATATCTTCCTGGCTCAGATAGACGACGAAAATACTTCCGGGGTAGAATTGCCCTGGTGGAAATCGGCTTTTGCCAAGCGTGTCCGGGTAAGGGTAGATATGCCGTGGGGAGTCGCCGGAATAAGAGGAACCTTCTGGATGAACGAAGTTACGGCTACGCATCAATCAACTAGCGTACTGGTTGGCTCGGTAGAGGTTACGTCTGCCGGTCAGACGGTGGTTGTCCCTGCCGGTCAGGCAACCGTGATCACGTCCGCGGCCGCGCCACCGGCCCCGCCGGCGAAGATGGCGGTTGAACAGCAAAAGGCCTGGGTGGAAGTCAAGGAATGGGTTGAGGAACGGGCAACGGCCATCCAGAACAGCGCGCCGGTGGTTTCCCCGCCGGTTCCTGCGGCCCAGCAGGTTACACCGGAGGCGCCCGGCGCCTTACCCGAGGTCAGCCTGCCTCCTGTACCGGAGGTAATAACTCAGGTGGCGTCGGCCCTTACGGAAGCAGCCTCCGGGGCTGAGTCTGCGCCGTCTCCCCCGCCGTCCGGAGGAGGCGGAGGTGGTGGTGGCGCACCTTCCCCTGTGCAGGAACCGGCCCGGCTGGCAAAGGTCGTCTTGAGCGGCAGCATACCCGTATTGCAGGTGGGTGGTACGCACGATCTTACCAGCCTTACCCTGGCTGGCCGGGACCAGTACGGAAACTCTTACGACATCAGCCAGATGAGCGTTACCTGGTCAGTGGATAATATCGCTGTGGCCACCGTATCAGGGAATATCCTGACTGCTCTGGCTCCGGGCGACGCCAAGGTGAGTGCCATCTTGGGAGGCATTACCAGCAATTCCCTGGCGTTTAAGGTAACTACGCCCCCCGACACCACGCCTCCGGTGGTGGTAAGCACCGACCCGGTCAACGGCGCCACCAGCGTACCGGTGAGCAAGACCATCACCATCACCTTCAGCGAAAATGTGCAGCCAGGTGATAACATTGGGAAGATAGCGCTCAAATCGGGAGCCACGGTGACGGGGTTTGCCTGCGGCGTAGACGGCACGAAGCTTATCATTATTCCGGAAAGTAATCTCGTCACCAGTGTAACTTACGCCGTCTACATCCCGGCGGGGGCGGTGAAAGACATGGCGGGCAACCCCCTGGCTGCAGATTACAGCTTTAGCTTTTCCACTGCTCAACCTGAAGAGACCCCAATGCCTTCAATACCGGCGGCTTATTACGGAAGCGTGACCATAAACGGCAGCCCTGCGCTGGTGGGAACAGTTATCAAGGCAATGGTCGACGGAGTGGAAGAAGGAATGATAACCATCACAGAAGCCGGCATCTATGGAGACCAGTCTGCCGGGGGCAACAAGTTAATAGTGGGCGCATCTGGAAACGTTAAACCGGGAAGCACAGTCACTTTCTCTGTGGACAATGTAAAGGCCAGTGAAAGTATAGTGTTCCGTCCCGGAGACATTAAGCGCGTCGACTTAACCGTTTCCGTGAAATAAAAAAGTATGTTTTGATTTTGGGAGGTGGTTCTTAATAATCAACTATTGAAAATAACTATTGAAAATGTATATCCTGGTGTGTTTTGAAATTAACTGTCTAGAGTGGTGGTAAGGAGCACGGAATTGTATGGGTGGTAAGTTATTATCTTTAACGTTTGCGGAGTCAAGCAGGTGCGAGCCCGTGGTGTTTTTGACTTGTGAAAACTGATGAAGGGAGGAAAAGTAATAATGCGAAAGTTTTTTTCGCCCGGCGGCCTGTCCGGTCCACGGCTGGCCCTGCTTTTTACGCTGGCCCTGCTGTTGATGCTGACCTTTGCCCTGCCGGCTCAGGCTGCCAGTGTTAGTGGTCTTGCTGTTGAACCGGTCAATCCCACCATTTACGTTCAATCGGATTATAATGTAACCTTTCAGGCGCCGAGCGGCTTGACTGTGAGCGATGTGGTGTATATTAATTTTGATTATGCTTTCGATCTTGCTAATGTCGATTTGAATAGCGTAGGGGTGAGTGTGGGCGGACCTGTTTATACGGCGGCCAATGTATTTAAAAACGGTCAAACTCTGGAAGTGATTGTGCCTTCCGGAATAAGTGCAGGTCCAACGGATAAAGTCAACATTACCGTAAAAGGCGTTAAAAATCCAACTTCAGCGGGGAATTACTACTGGGTGTATGTTTATACAAACAAAGACAGTAGTTCTCCTTATGTCAACGTATCGATCCAGAACCCGAAGCTGGCAGGTAAATTAATAGACAGTACCGTAGAGGTTAACCAGCGCGCTAAAATAACCATAAGTTTACTGGATCAGAAAGACCAGCCTTTTATCGCTCCTTTTAATGTAGGCGTAAATTTAAATAGTTCAGGCTGGGGCCAGTTTTACCCGGCTCCTGCAGATGAAAGCCAAATTTGGTCGGTAACCATCCCCGGGGGAAGCAGCAGCGTCGATGTTTACTACCGGCCGAGAGCAGTAGGAGATCACGATATTTCTGTCTATACATACTCGTTTGGTTACATTCCGGCATCCGTCGGAACCCTTAAGGCAACCCCGGCACCTCAGGTAGAAGCGGGGCTTTATCTGGAGACACCGGCATTTACCGCCGGCAAGCCGGGCCAGGTGGGCGTGTCAATGCGCGATCAGTACGGCAACATCGTAACCCAGCAGGCCGACCTGCTGGTTAAACTAAAGGCGATAACCAGAACCTGGAACCCGGAAAGCGGCCAGTGGCAGGAAGGAACGATGCCTTTCTATGCCGCCGACGCGGACGGCAGCCCGACAGATACCGTGATTGACCACGTTTACATTCCAGCCGGTAAAGACAAAGCAGTCTTCTACTATAAGGATACGAAGGCCACCAATGCCGGAGACTACCAGGTAAAATTCGTAACCGTCGCCAGCAACCTGGAGCAGGTCTGGGCCGTGGAAATCAAACCCGCTCCCTCGGCAAAAGTGGTTGTTGAGCCTGCCGCAGGTTCGGTAAGGCCAGCCAACGAGCCGTTTACGCTGGCTGTTCTGCTGGTTGATCAATTCGGCAACCTGGCCGATCCGCAGCCGCCGTCTTTGACTGTGGACCTGCTGACGGATTCACCAACAGGGAGGTTTTACAGTTCTTTACCCCCGGGAGTGAATAACCGGATTTCCCAGGTGACTTTTTCGGAAGGATGGTACTACGACTATTATTACGGCAGTAATGATGATAAGAAGATAGTTTACTACCTCGACTCCGCCCCCGGCAGCCCCACGGTTTTCGGAAAGGCCAGTTACCTGGAAACCGGTTCAGTCCCGCTTAAAGTGCTGCCGCTGCCGGCTACCGTCACTCTGGAAGCGGTCGAAACGTCCTGGCCGGTCAACCACCGCGGCGAGCTGACCCTCAGCCTGAAAAAAGCGGATGGAACGCCATATGTCGTCCCGGCCGAACTGGAATACGGCCTGCCGGTGCTGCTGCAGACGGACCGTCCGGGAGAGTTTTACGACGCCCTGGTTGACGGTAATTCAAGTGGCGGTTCCCCTGTGATCTACGTACCTGCCGGGCAGAGCAGCATCAAGGTGTATTACCGCCCCTTTCCGGAAGGAGAGCATAACCTTAAAGCGTTTATAGCAAGAGTGGATACACAGGGGCTGCACGAAGAAGTGCCTGCCGGGGCGGCGACAATAACGGCGGCGCCTGCGGCGGGAGTTTGCGCAGCTTTTGACCAACTGCCCGTATTTATTGCCGGCCGGGCCGCGCCGGTGGTCATCACCGTTCGCGACCAGTATGGCAACCCGGTGAAGCAGGCTGCTGATTTACAGGTGGATTTGGACACGAAAACGCAGGTGCTTGACGATAACCGGAACTGGATTGACCAGGGCTTATCGGCAACCGGCGCCTTTTACGCCAATGCTGATGCTGATGGTAAGCCGGTTGGCGGTCCGATCACCCAGGTAACCATACCAAACGGCAGCGTAAGCGCTGTTGTCTACTATTACGATACAAAGGCAACTAATGATTGTCCAGATTACCCTTCTCTTGGTTACAGGCTGTATCTGGGGACAAAAGCAAAAGAAGTAAACGGCTGCCTGGTTCCGGCAACAGTAAAACCGGCTGCAGCCCAGGCAATAAAGATGGTGGTTGGTAACTGGTCGAAGTATGTGAACCTTAAAATCGCCAACGGCGGCATGGAACTCCTGGGCAGCGGCGGCGAACAGCACCAGCTGCTGGTGGGCGCCAATTATCCCTTGTGGGTAGCTATCCAGGATAAGTTTGGAAATCCGGCACCGCAGAGCACCACGGTAACGGTTGACCTGAGCGCCCCCGGTATTTACGGGAAGTTCTACCAGTTCAGTGATTATCAGGAGCCGAAGTTGTATCGCACTAACCCCTTGACCCAGCTTACCTTTGACCCGGGCCAAAGCATCCTGAAGGTTTCCTTCACCGCTGACGGCGCAGGCACGGGAACCATTCACGCGAAAAGCGAAGGCCTGCTGGAAGGAACTTATGACGTAACCGTGCTGACCCCCGATCGACTGGCCATTCACTTCCCGTTGATCGGGCAGTGGGATGAGAAGCTTCAAAAGTTGGTCGAGATGGAGGACAACAAGATCCAGCCGGAGCAGCGCATACCGGTGGGCATCTTCTTCGTTGACGCGGCCGGCCACCCGGCGGTAACTGCGGGGGACATCCAGGTATCCCTTAACGGAGGCAGCGGGGCATTCTACGAGCATGACCAGAGCGGCGTGCCCATTACTTCAACAGTTATCCCCAAAGGCTATCACGGCGTGGTGGTCTGGTACCAGGCGCCTGATGCGGAAGGAGAAGTAAGCCTTACTGCTGCCGCGACAGGGTTGACGGAAGGAAAGGCAGCCATAATGGTCGGCCTGAAACCCTTCTGGAGACACTGCTTAAGCCGCGGCTGGAATACGCTCTCCACCCCCTTTAAACTGGAGCGGCCGGCCCTTGAGCAGGTCATCAAGGATGCAAACTACGTAGAGATTGCGTATGCTTACGATGAGGTTAATGCCAAATGGATCCAGATTTACAAGGATGCTGGTGGCGTATGGCGGGTAAATAAAGACGGCACGGGTGGCGCCACCAATCCCGAATTCAAATTTGAGCCGCTGGAAGCCATCTACGTGAAGCTGAAGGGCGCCACCCTGGCTGAATATTACCCGCTGCGGTCGCCGAGCGGTCCGTACGAGCGTGTTTTGAAGGCAGGCTGGAACCTGGTAGGGGCTGCTCTTGATCTGGGAGCAGGACACTATGGCTTGCCTGCAGATCAGGTTTTGGCAAGCATTAAGGGAAGCTACAGCCAGGCTATCAGCCCCGGCCTCGGCTGCCAGGAGGCGTGGGTATACGTCCCGGATAGCTCTTGTTGTTATCCGCCATGCATGCTGGCCGGTTCTGGCTATTGGGTTTACATGACGAAAGACGGGCGACTTTCCGGGTTAAGTTATACTCCTGCGAGAAGCAGCCATTATGGATATGGTGGAGGCGTGTAGTAAAAAGCCTTCTTGTTGACCAGGCTGTGTTTGATTCAGGCGGGAAGGTAATGCTTCTTAGGTGGGACGCCGGTTTAAACGGCCGGCGTCTTTCCCTTACTACTGCTGGTACCCTCTCACTTGAAGGGTGAGGGTAAAAGGTAATCTAAGCAAGGGGGCGCTTGAGGGAAATGCGTGCATTGCACAGGACTTTTTTATTCATGATGACGTTTATTTTTTTCGCCGGTTCCCCGGCCCTGGCGGCTGGTGCGCCGCCGTCGCTGCCAGCGGCTTACTGGGGAACGGTTAAGTATACTGACGGCAGTTCCGTGGCTGCAGGCACGGTAGAAGCGGTTATTGAGGGGGCAGTTTGCGGTTCAATCGGGTTCCAAAACGGCTCTTATGGCGATCCCGGAACGGGTCTCAAGCTCGTCGTCCAGGGCGAGAGGGCAGCACCCGGAAAAACCGTCAGCTTCCGGATTAAAGTTAACGGTCAGGTGATGGCGGCTGCGGAAACCACCACCTGGCAGAGCGGCGACGTCCGGCAGGTAAATCTTACGGTTTCCCCTGCGGGCGCTCCTCCTTTGGAAACTCCCGGAAGCGGCGGCGTGACTCCTCCCGGCGGAGGAACTTCACCTGGCGGTGGGGAGACTCCTTCCTCCGGTAACGGAACACAGGGGGGTGGCGGGTCATCCGGCGGCGGATCGCCCGGCGGCAAAACAACCCCAGGTGCTGCCGGGGTTATTGAATTAGAAGAGAACACCTTAAAGGGCAATGACTTGCAAAAGGCAATAAAGGAAAATCCCGCAGCCTCCACATTAACTTTGAGCCTAGCTGCTGCGGAAGGCAAGGCCAGCCTTTTCATAAAACCGGAGGCGTTGGATACCCTTAACCAGAGCGGTAAAATCCTGGCAGTGGAAGCAGGCAACGTTACCGTCCGCATTCCGGCCGCAGCCGTTAAAAAAGAGGCAATTGAAAAACTGGCGGCGGGCGCCGGAGATGCACAGGCCAGGTTATCCATTGCCGGGGCAGAAAAAACCAGTGCCGGCAATTTTCTGGTGGCGGGCCTGACCTGCGCCAAAGTGCTGGATTTTTCTCTGGAAGTCGAAGCCGCCGGCAGCGTAAAGGGTAAAATCGAGAAGTTTGACGTGCCAGTAACAATCAGCATTAAGCTCACGCCGGCTGAACTGGCCGGTTTGAACCCGGAACTGCTGGGCGTGTATTACCTGAACACGGCCACCGGCAAGGCGGAGTACCTGGGGGGCAGGTTTGACCCCACCAGCAGCGTCATCACTTTCCTGACCGCCCATTTCTCCCGGTTTGCCGTGATGGAGTACAAAAAGGTCTTTGCCGACGTGCCAGCCGGTCACTGGGCCGCCGGTGACATTCAGGTGATGGCCGCCAGGCGTGTGCTGGGCGGTGTTAGCGAAACCAGTTTTGCCCCCGAAGATAACGTTACCAGGGCGCAGTTCGCCGCCATGCTGGTGCGGGCGCTGGGTCTTTCTACCGCCGGCGCGACAGTTGACTTTAAGGATGTCACCCGTGATCGATGGTACTATCGAGATGTGGCCGCTGCTTTTCAGGCCGGTCTGGTTAGTGGATACGACGCCTATACGTTTGCTCCGGAAGATACCATAACGCGTGAACAGATTGCGGCCATGCTGGTGCGGGCGCTGGACAGGCTGGGCAAAACGCCGGTGCTAAGGGAGGGCGAAGCAGATACCATTCTTGCCTCCTATCAGGACCGGACGACCATCAGCAACTGGGCCATGAAAAGCGCTGCCCTGGCCGTAAAGGCAGACCTGGTGAGAGGCCGCCGCGCCGGTACCTTTGTGCCCCAGGGTACGGCTACCCGGGCCGAAGGCGCCGTGCTGCTCAAAAGGTTCATGCAGGCCGCCGGACTCCTTTAGAGGTAGGGGAAGAAATTGGCTGGATTGGCTATTGGAAAAGCAAGTTTAAAAAACTATTTTATCTGCGGGTGCCTGGGTTTCCTGGTTTTAATCACTGCCGTTTTGGGGTTATGGGAAAAAGCGGAACTGGGCTTTTACGATGCCTGGTTTAACCTGCGGGGGAAAGAGGACCCCGGAAAAGATATCGTCATTATTGCGATGGATGAAAAGTCCATTGAAAAGCTGGGGCCTTTGCCCTGGTCCCGCCGGGTGCACGCCCGCCTCCTGGAACAACTCCGGCAGGCCGGGGTGGTGGGGTTCGACCTGCTTTTTGACACCCCGACGGTTCCGGAAAATGATACCGCTTTTGCGGAGGCCATTAAAAAACACGGGCGCGTTGTGCTGGCTTCCATGTTTTCTTTTGAGCAGAATGAAAAGGGGGAGTGGCTGCAGCAATTAAAAACGCCCCTCCCGCAGCTGGCCGCGGGTATGGCCGGGGTTGGGTTTATCAATATGCCCGCGGATAAGGGGAATATCGTGCGGCGGGTGACGGTTGTGGACACCAACACCTTCGAGCGCCCTTACCCTTCCTTTAGCCTGGCGGCTGCTCTGACTGCCGCGGGGCTTAATCCCGGCGATTTAGTTTTTCAGAATAGGATTATAAGCTCCGGAAAACTAAATGTTCCGCTAAATGAAGCCAACCAGGCATTGATTGATTTCTGGGGGCCGGGTCGGACTTTTCGCACTTACAGCTATATTGACGTATTGGAAGGGCGGATTGCGCCGGAAGCCTTCCAGAATAAAATTGCCCTGGTGGGTATTGCCACTCCTACCGAAAGGCACGATATATACGAAAACCCGTTTACCAAAGGAAATCTCATCCTTGCCGGGGCTCTACCTTCCCCCGGCGTAGAAATCCACGCTTCGGCCATCAAAACGTACCTGACGGGCCGCTATTTTCACCGCGCCTCCTGGCCCGTCAACCTGGGGCTTTTAATTCTGGTTTGGGCAGCGACGGTATTTATTGCCCGGCGCAGTTCTCCCTGGGCGGGCCTTTTCTTTGCCCTTCTTCTGGCCCTTGCTTTGGTCGCCCTGGCTTATTTCTTATGGTTAAAAATACATTACTGGCTGAATATTGCCGCGCCGCTGGTCATGGTAACGGTTACCTACGTGGGCGCGACGGTGGAAAACATTGTGCGCACCGAACTGGAGCGCCGCCGCACGAAAGCGCTCTTCGGACGGTACGTTTCAGCGCCGGTGGTGGAGGAATTGCTCCGTCACCCGGAAAAAATTGAACTGGGGGGCATAAAGCAGGAGATTACCATTCTATTTTCGGACATCCGTGGTTTTACCGCTTTTAGCGAAGGCAAGCCGCCGGAAGAAGTGCTCGCCCGCCTAAACGAATATTTTACGGCCATGACGGAGATCGTTTTCCGGCACGGCGGCACCCTGGACAAGTACCAGGGCGACGGCTTAATGGCCATCTTTGGCGCGCCCGTCTTTTACCCCGACCACGCCCGCCGGGCGGTGGCAGCGGCCGTAGACATGCTCGGGCGCCTGGAGGAATTAAACCGGCATTGGGAAGAAAAAGGAGAAGTTACCCTGGGCATCGGCGTCGGCA
>JBFMEJ010000025.1:0-9986 GCA_040753275.1 Bacillota bacterium | reverse complement strand
CCAGAAGCGGAATTTCCTCTCCCGAAAGCCCGGCCGGATAACCCCCGCCGCCGTAGTCCTCATGGTGGTGCCGCACGGCTGCTGTGACCCCGCCGGGGAACCGGGCCGGCTCCAAAATCCTGGCCCCCACTTCGGGGTGACCCTGCATTTCCTCCTTTTCTTCCGGGGTAAGCGGACCCGGCTTGAGCAGAACGTCCTCGCGGACGCCGATTTTACCGATGTCGTGCAAAAGCCCGGCCATGTACACCTGCTCCTGCTCTTCGGCGCCAAGCCCCAGGAGGCGGGCGCACGAACGCGCCAGCTCCGCCACGCGCAAGGAGTGGCCCCTGGTGTAGACGTCCTTGGCCTCCAGGGCAGCCGCCAGCGCCTGCACGGCGCTCAAGTAATACTCGCGCAGCGAGGAATACAGCCGGGCGTTTTCCAGCGCCAGGCCCAATTGAGAAGCAACGGTAGCCAGATACTCGACTTCCTCTTCCGACCAGCGCCGCGGGACGGGAGAATAGACCTTCAGGGTGCCCAGAATCTTTCCGCCCGTTTTCACCGGCACAACAACCAGGGCCCGCACCTCGGGCACGGAGTAGGGAAGGTGCACGCTCGTCCCGGCGCCGGCCAGGTCCTCCACGACCACCGGTTCTCCCTTTTGGAGCACCTCGCCCAGCAAATTACCGTCCGGCCGGATCCGGCCCGCCTCCGCCTGCAGCCCCAGGCTCATGCCCACATTGCCCCTTAACACCAGTTCGCCGGTATTTTCGTCAAGCAGCCGCAGCGCACACCAGCGGGCGCCCAACACGTCCCGCACACCGGCCAGAGCGGATTCAAGGACCTGGTCTACATCGAAGCTGCCCGCTACCGCCTGTCCTACCGCGAGCAGCCGTTTCAGCATGGCCGCCCTTTCCTGAACCTTCCGGAAAAGCCGGGCGTTCTCCAGCGCCAGGCCCAGAGCGGTGCCCAGGGTGGTCAGGAATAAAGTTTCCTCTTCGGTGAAGCGCTGCCCTCCCGGTCTGCCTGCTAAGGTAAGCACCCCCGTCACTTTGCCTCCGACCGTAAGAGGTACCGCAACGGCCGGCCGCTTCTCTTCGGGCGTGCTTTCTCCATTGTCAAAGTGCGCGGCGACGGCTTCCCGCTCGACGGCGGCGATTATTTCCCCGGCAGGAATAATCCTTGCGTTATCCGGTTCCAGGGCAGCCGCCACTTCAGCGGTTGCCGCCCCCGGTTCCGCCTCGTTTAGCATGAGCACCGACCCGCTGGTGGCGCCGGTCAATTCCAGCGCCGCCCGAAGACCCCGCCGGGCGGCTTCGGCCACCTGGAGGCTGCCGGAAACAGTTTTGCTGAATTCAAAGAGGGCGCTTAGTTCGTTCACCTTTTTCTGGAGCTCCTGCCTGGTGTACAGCAGCTGGGCCACGGTTTCCGTCACTGCCCGCATCATCTCCGCGGCAACCGAAAGCCGCTCTTCAGTCCAGATGGGGACAGTTTTGGCCGCCGCCAAAAGCTCCTTTTCGTCAATGCCCGTTTCCCGGGCCAGCTGCGCCACCGCGTCTTGGGCCAAAGGCTGCAGAGCTACGTTTCCGCCCATCAGCACCGCCACCGTTTCCCCCGCCACCTGCAAAGGCACTCCTAAGTGCACCAGCCCGGCATGGCAGGTGTGGAGAACCGCCTTCCCCGCGCCCGCGGCAGCCCTGGCCGAGGCCGCCCGCGAAGCCGCGCACCGATCTCTTCCTGCGGGACTGGCATTGAGAAGGGCGCAGAAAGAGCACAGGCCGGTGATTTCGGTGAGCGTACGCCCGTCCGGGTAAGCGACCAGAGCCGACAGTCCCAAAGCCTGGCTCATGCTTTCTTGAAGTCTTTGTAAACGTTTTAGTTCTTCGTAAAGCTGCATTAGTTACTCCTTTCCACGACAGCTTGTCTACGACATCCTGCTGCCAACGCTTGCCGGAACATTCCTCCCTTATCCGACGGCGTTTTAACTCATTCCGCTCCGCTAACCAGGCGCGCTTTAAAAAGTCGTAAAAGGTCCTTACGCCGGGCACCCGAGGAGGAGTTTCCCTGTTGGACACGCTGGTTTAAACCCTGAAATAACCGCCAAAATCCGCTTTCCTTTTAAATAAGCCTTGTTAATTAAGTCTTCGTTCAGCACCAAGAACACCCCTAAAAATAATAGTTTGAAAAATCCTGCCCGGCCTTTGATTTTACTGGATTTTTCGTGCATTATTAACGAGAAAAAGAATTTTGATCCATATTTTCTCTCTCAAGCGGCTATACCCGTCTTCAGAGGAAGACCCGGGAAAACTACGTGCAGCTTAACCAAGAATTCCCAGCACAGGGGAACCAGGGTGGACTGTTCAACGGCACGGGTCAGCCAGCTTTCCTGGTGCCCGCCGGGGAACGAAAAGGCCATGATCTGGAAGGGCATCAGCAGGGCCACCAGCACCAGGACAATCACCACGCCGCGCAAAACACCCAAAACCAGGCCGCCCAGCCGGTCGGCCGGCCCGAAAAAGGTCCACCGGGCGGCATGGGCGACCATTCCTCCAATCAGATTAGTCAGTTGCGCAACAACTAAAAAAATGATTAAAAAGGCAATGACTTCCAAAAGTCCGTGGGCCAAAAACTGCCCCAGCTTTTCCGCAGTGAAAAAACCGTGCTGCCCAAAAAGTTCCGGGGTGACCAGTTTCTCCGGGAGGTTCCCCGGCAGGTGGCCGCCCTGGCCCAGGCCGGCTACGGGGGCGGGAACTGGGTTGGCCGGCGAAAGCGGCAGCCAGCTTCGGATTTTTTCCTCTAAATGCCACTGCCGATTGACATACTCCGTTAAGGGGCGGTAATAATTAAACGCCATCACCAGGCCCAAAAACAGGCCCGCTAGCCTGGCCAGCCCGGCGATTAAACCGGTGGCAAATCCCCGCCAGGCGGACCAGGCGATGATGATCAGGATGCCGATGTCAAGCCAGTTCATTGGTCGCTCACCCCTGAAAAGCAGGAATCAGGAATTAGACCTCCATGCCTCTTTTTCGCGGCGCCGGGAGAGAACGAAAAATAGGCGAGGCCATTTTCCGGGAAGGGCGGGAATCAGGCACAAAGGCACTGAGGCACAAAGAGATATGTGGAGAAGATCGCCGGGATTTTACTTTTTGCCTGGGCAACTTTGTGCCTGGTATCTCAGAATAGATCATAACACACCGGCAAAAGTAAAAACAAGAGTCAAAAGCAGGCGCAAAGGCTTAAGGCCCAAAGGCATAAAGGGATTGCCTGGCAACGTTTTGCCTTTGTGCCTGGTAACTTAGTGCCTGACCCTCACCTTAACGCCCGCTTAACTAAAACTTAATATTGACTTAACAGGAGAAAAAAGAATATTATATGGTGAAGTACATCACAAACATACCGCTTTTTGTCGAAAGAAAGTAGGAGCGATGGTTATGGGTGCGCAATGGTATTCCATTCTTTTCGGCCTGCTGGGCGGGATCGGCATCTTGCTTTACGGCATTCAACTCATGGGCGACGGCCTGCAAAAAATCCTGGGGCGCCAGTTGCGCCACCTGCTGGAATCGGTAACGAAAAACCCCTTATTAGGTGTGTTGGCGGGAATTGCCATCACCGTCCTCTTTCAAAGCAGCACCGCCACTTCCGTGATCCTGGTCGGCCTGGCCGGGGCGGCGGTAATCACCTTAAGGCAGTGCATGCCGGTAATTCTGGGCGCCGACATCGGCACGACGGTCACCGCCCAGCTCATCGCCCTGAAGTTTACCGAGTTGTCGTTATTTATTGTGGGGATCGGGGCGCCGGTAGTTTTCTTTGCCAAACAGGACCGCCATAAACGCTTCGGCCAGGCCATTACCGGCTTCGGCCTGCTTTTTCTAGGCCTGAAAATCATCGGGGAGAGCGTGCAGCCCCTGCGGGACCTCCCCGCCGTTACCCAGGCCCTGCTCACCGTCAGCCAGAATCCGTTTCTGGCCGTGACCGTGGCCGCCCTGGTGACCTTCCTGGTGCACAGCAGTGCCGCCGTTTTGGGTATCATCATGATGCTGGCTACCCAGCACGTGATCGACCTCCCGGCGGCCATTTACCTTATCCTGGGCGCCAACGTCGGTACTTCGTTTACAGCCCTGCTGGCCAGCGTCACCTCCCGGCGCGAAGCGCAGCGGGTGGCCCTGGCTCACTTCGCCGCCAAGCTGGGGGGAAGCGCGCTCCTTTTTCCGTTTGTGCCCTGGTACAGTTCCTTCTTGGGTTCGCTGACCGCCTCCATCTCCTTTCAGGTGGCCAATGCCCACACCATCTTCAACGTCGGCCTGGCGGCGGTGTTCCTCCCCTTTTACAAAACCGGCTGCCGGCTGCTGGAATGGGTCCTCCCGGACAAGAAAATTCCGGAACTGGAACCCAAATATCTTCAGGAGGAAGTCATCAGCGCCCCCTCGGTGGCGCTCGGCCTGGCCCACCGGGAGGTGACGCGCCTCTCCGCGGAAACGCTGCGCATGCTTGTCGATACCGAACGGGCGCTGCGCGGCGGCAACGCGGACATTTTAAGCCGCATTGCGCACCGGGAAAAGGTCATGGACGTTCTGTACCGGGCGGCGGTGGATTATCTCACCCGCGTCCTGCGCCAGCCTTTGAGCAGGGAAGAGTTTGAGTACGCCATGGGTTTGATTCACGTCCTGGACGATCTGGAAAACATCACCGACGTCCTGGACCGGAACGTGAAATACCTGATCGAGGCCAAGCTCGACCGGGGCGTGGAGTTTTCCGCCCAGGGGAAAGAAGAGCTGGCCGCCCTCCGGGGCACCGTCATCGACCTGCTGAGGGTAACCCACAAAGCGCTGGTGCAGATTGACTTTTGCCTGGCGGAACAGGCCGTCACCAGCCAGCCGAAAATTACGGCCCTTTTCCGGGAAATGCGGCAAAAACACATCCACCGCCTGATGGAAGGCGTTAAAGAATCGGAAGCCACCAGCAACCTGCACCTGGAATTACTGAACAGTTATCACCAGATCAGCGAACTGATCCGGGACGTCGGTTTTACCATCATCGAACAACTGGCAAAAGGAAAAATTTGCCTGCCCCAGTACCGGGGAGCGGGAGCACGATCGGGTGCGGCTGCAGGGGCGGAAAAACCTGATGCAAACGGGGATAACGGCGTGGAGGGCAGAACAGATTTGCACGCGGACGGCAAGCCAGTTAGTTCGCCAGGATCCAGCGTTCAATAAAGCGGGTGGAAATTTCTCCCCGGCGGAAAAGAGGGTTGGCAAGCACCTGCCGGTGGAAAGGAATGGTGGTTTTGACGCCTTCGATGACAAACTCCCCCAGGGCGCGCTGCATCCGGCGGACGGCTTCCTCCCGGTCCTGCCCCCAGGCAACCAGCTTGGCAAGCAGGGAATCGTAATGGGGCGGCACCCGCCAGCCGGGGTAGGCCGCGCTGTCCAGGCGCACCCCCGGCCCGCCGGGGGGCAGGTAAACATTAATCACCCCGGGGGAAGGAGCAAAGCCGCGTTCGGGATCTTCGGCGTTAATGCGGCATTCCACGGCCCAGCCCCGGGGGCAAATGTCCTCCTGGGCAAAACCTAAAGGTTCTCCGGCCGCCAGGCGGATCTGTTCTTTTACCAGGTCAAGGCCGGTAACCATCTCGGTTACAGGGTGTTCCACCTGCAGACGCGTATTCATTTCCAGGAAATAAAAATTTTGGTTCCGATCGAGGAGAAATTCCACCGTTCCCGCATTGACGTAACCAACCGCCCGGACAACCTGGACGGCCATTTTCCCCATTTCCCGGCGCAGCCGGGGAGTAAGGGCCGGGGAAGGGGATTCCTCAATCAGTTTCTGGTGGCGCCGCTGCAGGGAACACTCCCGCTCCCCCAAATGGACAACGTTGCCGTACCTATCCCCAAGGATTTGAAATTCAATATGGCGGGGTTCTTCCAGGTATTTCTCCACGTACACCCGGTCGTCGCCGAAAGCCGCCCGCGCTTCCGCCTGCGCCGTCTGCACCGCCCGCAGCAGTTCCTCAGGCCCGTGAGCCGGCCGCATCCCCCGCCCGCCACCGCCGGCACAGGCTTTTACCAGCACCGGATAGCCAACTTCCTCCGCCGCTTCCAGGGCCTCTTCCTCCTCCCGGAGCGGACCGGGCGAACCGGGAACCACGGGCACCCCTGCCCGGGACGCCGTCTCCCGAGCAGCAGCTTTATCCCCCATTTTTTCCATGACCGCCGCCGGGGGGCCTATGAAGGTCAACCCGGTCTTTTCGCAGATTTCGGCAAATCCGGCGTTCTCGGAAAGAAAACCGTAACCGGGGTGAATCGCTTCCGCTCCGGAAACCATAGCCGCACTGATGATATTGGGAATATTCAGGTAACTTTGGGCGACAGGCGCCGGACCAACGCAGAAAGCTTCGTCGGCCAGGCGTGCCGGCAGGCTGTCCCGGTCCGCTTCGGAATAAACCACTGCCGTTTGAATGCCCAGTTCCCGGCAGGCCCGGATAATCCGCAGGGCGATTTCCCCCCGGTTGGCAATCAGAATTTTACGGAACATAATGTTATTCTATCCACTTCCGGTGCTCTTAAACCAGTTTAATTAAAGCCCACCTCTAACTTCTCACATCTCACTTCTCATCTGCCGCCTCAGCCGCCGCTGCAGGCTGGTGTACCTTTCCTGCGGGCGGGCGTTTCTTACCGCCATAGCCAGGGCTTTTTTGTCGCCGACGATGACCAGCAGCTTTTTCGCCCGGGTGATGGCGGTGTAGAGCAGGTTCCTTTGCAGCATCACGAAATGCTGCTTCAACAAGGGAAGAACCACCGCCGGGTACTCGCTCCCCTGGGATTTGTGCACGGAAATGGCGTAGGCCAGGACTAGTTCGTCTAAATCGCTGTAATCGTAGCTGACCCGCCGGTCTTCGTACTGCACCTGAATTTCCTGCTCCTCCAGGTTGACGTGCGCGATCCGGCCGATATCACCATTGAATACTTCTTTTTCGTAATTATTTTTGATCTGCATCACCTTATCGCCGAGCCGGAAGAGGCGGCCGCCGCGGGCGACTTCTAAGCCCCGGGGATTAAGCAGCGCCTGCAGCTCCGCGTTCAGCCTTTCCACCCCGGCCGAACCCTTGCGCAAAGGGCTCAACACCTGGATGTCGTTTACCGGATGAAAGCCGAACCCCTTGGGGATTCTTTGTGCGCACAGCTCTTTTACTGTCTGCAGGGCGTCCTCCGGATCCCCCTTTTCAATAAAATAAAAATCCAGGCCCCGCTCGTTTTTAAGGAGCGGAAATTCGCCCCGGTTCACCCGGTGGGCGTTGACCACGATCATGCTCTGCCGCGCCTGCCGGAAGATTTCGGTGAGGGTAATTACCGCCACTGTGCCGGAACTGATCACGTCCTTTAACACGTTGCCCGGTCCTACGGAGGGAAGCTGGTCCACGTCGCCCGCCAGAATCAGGGTGGCCTGCGGGGGGATGGCCTTTAAAAGGTGGTTCATCAGCAAGACGTCCACCATGGAGGTTTCGTCCACAATCACCAGGTCTGCGGCCAGCGGGTTTTCCTCGTTCCGGGCAAACTCCCCTTCCTTCGGCTTGTATTCCAAAAGGCGGTGAATGGTTTTGGCCTCCCGGCCGGTAACCTCGGAAAGCCTTTTCGCCGCTCGGCCCGTGGGCGAGGCCAGGACGATCCTTTGCCCCTTCTTTTCCATGATGCGCAAGATGCTTTTCACCAGGGTGGTTTTTCCCGTCCCCGGACCCCCGGTAATGACCAGCACTTTTTGCGCCACCGCCTGACGGATGGCTTCCTTTTGCTTTTCCGCCAGCGCCAGGCCGCCGGTGTCCTGCACCCAGGCAATGGCCTTCTCCGCGTCAATGGGCAAAGGCAGCCTGGGGGCGCAAGAAAGCCGGTGCAGCCGCCGGGCAATCATCTCTTCGGCCGTCCAGAGCGGCTTTAAATAAACTTCCTGTTGCCCCTGCCCCCCCTCCTCCAGAACCACTTTTTCTTCCCGCTCCAGAAAGGCCAGCGCTTCCTCCAGATAGCTTTTCCCGATCTGCAGGGTTTCGGCGGCCTTTTCGACCAGTTCCTCCCGGGGTAAAAATACGTGCCCTTCTTCCGTGGCTTCCCAAAGCAGGTAAAGAATCCCCGCCTGTGCGCGCAGGGGGGAGTCCGGCGGAACGCCCAGATTTTGTGCGATGCGGTCGGCCGTTTTAAAACCGATGCCGGTAATGTCCATGGCCAGCCGGTAGGGGTTTTCCCGCAGCAAGGCGATGGCGCTGTTGCCGTATGCTTTATAAATTTTCACCGCGTAGGCGGTGCTCACCCCGTGGCTCTGCAGGAAGAGGATCACTTCCTTGATTTCCTTCTGCTCCGCCCAGGCCTTTTTAATCCACTCCACCCGGACGGGGCCGATGCCCTCCACTTCGTTCAGCCGATCCGGGTTGTTTTCGATAATTTCCAGGGTTTGCAGGCCGAATTTCTTCGTCAGGCGCCTGGCCATCACCGGGCCGATGCCCTTGATTAGGCCCGAGCCCAGGTACTTTTCAATTCCGGTCAGGGTGGCGGGGAGCACCGGCAAGCAGCTGACCGCCCTGAACTGCCGGCCGAACTTCGGGTTGTTGACCCACTTTCCCTGCAGTTTCAAGGTCTCCCCTGGGTGCACGGCAAGCAAATTGCCCACGACGGTGACCAGTTCCTTTTCGCCCTTCACCCGCAGTTTCGCCACCGTGTAATTATCTTCTTCGCTGAAGTAAACGATCCTTTCCAGGATCCCCTCCAGGGCCGCTTCCTGGTCCACCTTCGGCAAGCACACCCCCCACCGCAAATTTACGGGGAAAATCCGGACGAAACCCGGGAGGGAACTTCCTTCTCTTCTCCGCGAAAAGTCCGGTTTCCTATATCTATCTTTTATTCCCGATCGTCAGCCAAAATCCTGCAACAATTTTCCAAAGCAAAAATAAGCAGGGCGGGGGTGCTGACCCAAACCGGGCAACGACCTCCCCGCCTCCACCAGCAAGGCTTTTGGCAAAAATTTTCCAGGGCTGGACCGGTTCGCCGGAAGTCCCTGGCGAGACTAAGGAGACAACCCACCCATCGCAAGCTTTCCCGCCGCTCAAGCCCCCAGCCACCTGAGCGCTCCCCGCAAAACCAGCTCCCCCTTCCTCAAATTCCAGCCCAAAAGGCTACTCCGGCAGCATTACTTCCGCCTCGCCGTCCAGCACTGTTTTCCCTTCCGCGTTGCTGCACCAGGTCTTCAACTTCAACCGGCGCCGGGCGTCGTCTTTGGCGCTCACTTCCACCGCCGCTGTGATCAACTCCCCCGGATAAACAGGCGCTTTAAACTTCAGCTCCTGGCGCAGGTAAATGGTGCCCGGCCCCGGCAGCACATTGCCCAGTAAATTCGAAATAAGGCCCGCCGTCAGCATCCCGTGGGCAATCCGCCGGCCGAAAAAGCTGCCTTTCGCGTAGTCCTCGTCGAGGTGCACGGGGTTTTTGTCCCCCGTCACCGCGGCAAACTTTTCAATGTCTTCCCCGGTAATCCGCCTCTGCAAAACGGCCCGGTCCCCCACTTTAATCTCCTTGTATCTGCTCAATATTATTCCTCCCAAACTATTTAGAGAGTTACCAACGCATCTCCTTTTCAGCCGCAAGAATCAACGATGATCAAATGCGTTCATCTTCTTCCCGCCAATTGCAGATATCCATCCCGCGCAAAAAACCGCGAAGCTCCCCAAGCGATTTTACCGGAACCAGATTAACCACATCGCCCTTCAGGAAAACTTCTAACTTCTGGCCTTTGTGGATATTCAACCGGGCTCTTATTTCCTTGGGAATAACTACTTGATATTTGCTGGAAACCCTGACCTCCACGACTAATCCCCCTTTTCTTTCATCGAACATTTAAGAGGGGCGCAAAGATTTCTTTTGCTTCCAACGCCAGCCCCTCCAAAACGAGGGATTTAACCCGGCCCTCCCCCTCCACCCGCTGGTTGAGGACAAATTTTCCCTCCTGGCCAACGTGCACTTCGATGCTCT
>JBFMEJ010000024.1:0-10141 GCA_040753275.1 Bacillota bacterium | reverse complement strand
AGAGCAACCCCACCACCGAGACCACGGCAAAAACCATCATCAGGCTGCCGCCCAAATCATTCAAGCAGTCGACCACCTGCCCTTCTCCAACGGGTTGAACCAGGGCGCCGGCCAGTTTGTAAATCAGAGCCAGGGTAATAATTTTTAACAGTGGAAGGCCCACGATCAGCAGCACGGCGACCATTCCGGCGATGCCCGCGGCGTTTTTAATCAACAGCGAGGAGCTGATGATCGCTTCTAGAGCGTCTGAAAACATGCCGCCCACGATCGGGATAAAGGCGTCGACGGCGAACTTGGCCGTCCGCAGGGCGATCCCGTCGCCGATCCCCCCGGCCACGCCGCGAATGGCCAGGAGACCCAAAAAGATGGTGCTGAAAACCCCCAGGATGCCCAGGGCGACGGTTTTTAAAAGGCCGGCCAGGTGGGACAGCCGGAAGTGGGGGGAAAGATTCCCGGCAATGCTTAACACGGCGGCAAAAAAGATCAGCGGCAGGACAATGTTTTTCGTCAACGTGCCGAGCAGAGCCAGGCTGGCCAGGATGACGGGGTGAAAAATGGCCGCCGAAGCGACACCCCCCAGAGTCACCAGCAAAGTAAGCAAAAGGGGGAGCAGGGCCTGCATGAAGGAAACCATTTTGTCCACCACTTCCCGTCCGGTGTTGACGGCTAAGGCAAAGGAGCCGACGGCCAGCCCGATCAATACCAGGTAAACCACGGTATAGCTGAGCTGGCCGGTCGTCCCGCGGTCAAAGGCTACGGTCAGGTTATGCAGGACGGCGCAGATCACGGCCAGAATAATCAACTTGCCTAAAAGAGCCGAGTTGGCCGCTACTTCCCGGAAAAGGCAGGTCAGCAGGTTGTTGATCACCCCGGCCGGTGTTAAATCGACCTCCCCTTTGGCCAGCTTAACCAAAAGATCCTTGAAGCTCAGTTCCGGTACGGACTTCTGAATTTCGCTGTCCAGCCGGTCGATGTACCCTTGAATTTCCTGCAGATCCAGTTCAGCCTGGGGGAGGGGCTCGTTTTTTTGCCGGCCGGGGGGAGTTTGTTCCCCCGCCGGCACCGGGGCGGCGTCAACTGCCCAGGCCGGCAAGAGCAGCCAGGTGCAGATGAACAGCCAGATGAAATGTTTCATTTTTTCACCTCGGGCCCCCTGTTTTTTTACGGCACCAGCTTGATTAGGGCCTGCAGCACCGCGGCCAGGATGGGCACAGCCAGGATTAACACCAGGATTTTGGCGGCAAATTCAATTTTGACGGCCAGGGCGCCCTCCCCGGCGTCCCGGCAGATTTGCGCCCCGAATTCGGCGATGTAGGCAATGGCAATGATTTTTAAAATGGTGGCCAGGTAAATTGTGTTCAGGTTGGCCCGGTTCGCCAGTTCTTTTAACACGTCGATGACCGCGCCGATTTTGCCCAGCACCAGGAAAAAAATGATGATGCCGGCGGCGATGCTTACGGCGGCGGCGATTTCGGGCTTGTTTTGCCGGATCGTCACGGCAAGTACCGCCGCGACGATCCCGATCCCCACAATTTGCATGATTTCCATTACCCGTCGGCCCCCACGAAAATAAGTTAATAGCCGGTGCCTGGCACCTTATTATTAACTTATTGGAATTGGGAGTTTAAAAGAGTTTGAAAACCGACCTGACCTGCTCGAAAAAGCTTCCTAAAAGCTGGATCACCCAGATTAAAACAATCCCCAAACCGCCCAGGGTGGCTAAAAAAGCGTAATCTTCCTTGCCGGAGTTTTTCAGGATGTAATGCGCGGCGCCCACCAGGATGCCGACGCCGACAATTTTAAAAATCAGGTTAATGTCGTAAGTCATCTTTTTCACCCCGTTGGATTAAGATAAGAGGAGAACAATGACCAGGCCGCCCAGAAAGCCCAGGTAGTTCCACAATTTTACGTGGCGCGCGGCCTCGTTTTGGGCCCGGGCTATTTCGGCGCCGGTTTGTTCAATGGCCAGGCGCAGGTGCCTGGTCTGATCCTGGCGGTCTGAGGTGCCCAGCACTTTGCCAAGATTGCTTAAGATCACCAGGTCGCTTTTCAAAAGCGCCGTTTGCGGATAAAAGCGCTTCAGCGCCCTTTCCCAGGCTTCGTGGGCCGTGCAGCCGGGAGTGTCCCGGAGTTCAGCCAGGACATATTCAAAGAGGGGCCGCACCCGTTTTTCGCAGCGGGCGGCCAGGGAGCGAAGGGCCTCCGCCAGGGGCGTGGCGGCGTAATTGATTTCCGTTTCCAGCATTTGCAGGGCGGTCTGCAGGCTGCGCAAGTCGGCCGGACGCAGGGAATAATTGCGGGCCACGAGCATACCCAGCAGGCCGCAGCTAAGAATGATGACCAGGGAACCCATCAGCTTGAGCACGGTAAGGCAACCCTTTCTTCAGGCCAACCCTTTTTTGAGCGGTTTCATGGTTTTCCCGTCAATGATTTCTTCCACCGTACCGATCCCCCGGGAGCGCCCCAGGAGCACATAACGCTCGATCACCTTTAAATTGAACAAATAATTCAGGGAGGGCCGGGCTGCCAGTTCAGCCAGCGAAGATCCGTGCACCGTAACGATTACCTTTACCCCGGCGTTGAACACTTCCTCCAGGGCGGCCACATCTTCGCGGCTGCCGATTTCGTCGGTGGCGATGACCTGCGGGGCCATCGAGCGCAGCAGCATGATCATCCCTTCGGCTTTCGGGCATCCGTCCAGGACATCGGTGCGGATGCCCACGTCGCGCTGGGGCACGCCGCGGCAGCAGCCGGCCAGTTCCGAACGCTCATCGACCAAACCCACCGTTAAACCGGGGAAGTTGAGCCCGGGGATGCCATTGCTGATCTGCCGGACCAGATCGCGCAGCAGGGTCGTTTTTCCGCAGCGGGGCGGGGAGAAGATGAGCGTGTGGCAAACGCTTCGCGATTGACAATCGAGAAGGTACGGCAAAAGAGGTTCCGCAATGTTGTTTACTTCCCGGGAAATCCGGATATTCAGCCCGGAGATGGATTTGAGCGTTTTCACCCGCCCTTTTTCGACCACCGCTTTGCCGGTCAAACCTACCCGGTGACCGCCCGGCAAAGTGATGTAGCCGTTTTTCAGTTCTTCTTCGAAAGCATACAGGGAACACCCGCTGACCAGTTGGACAGCCCGCTGGATGTCGTCTGCTGTGGTCAGATAGGCCCGGGTGCCGTCTTCGGCCAGGGTGCCGTTTGGGGCGACCAGGCGGTCCTCGCCGGGCAGGCCGATAATTAACGGTTTGCCCTGTCGCAAACGGATTTCTTCCAATTGTTCCAGCACTTCCGCCGGCAAATTGAGAATGATTTCTTTTAAAACCGGCGGGAGAACAGATAATATTTCCCTCCAGGGGGCAGCCTTTGGCGCGCGGAGAACCTGTCGGCTGCCGGCAGGACTTTCTTCCGGCTGCCCCGAAAGAGCGGATTTTGTCAGCGGGCGCACTTTGGGCACCTGTTTGTCCCTCCTTATATCCCATAACTATGGTCGAAGGTGCTGTTTTATGCCAGACCTTTCTGTCGAAAACAAAAGGGCCGGCATCTGGTTCACAATCTTGAAAATGAGCAGGTGGGTATGCTACTATTTAAGCAACAGAGGTTTGCTCTTAAGCTGCTGGTGAAAATTTTCCAGGACCGGCGGCAATTTTGAATCAAGCGAGGGATTTGCTGTGGGAACAACGGCGCAAAAGATTAGCGAACTGGAAAAGGCTATGATGGAGCTCGTTTACCAGTCCAGGATTTCGGAAATTAAAATAAAGCAGTTAAGCGAAGAGATGAAAGAGTTTAAGGATGAGATGAAGGTATTCAAGGATGAGATGAAGGTATTCAAGGATGAGATGAGCGATTTCAAAAACGAGATGAAGGACTTTAAAGATGAGATGAAGGAGTTCAAGCGAACGATGGACAAAAAATGGGGGGAACTGGCCAGAAAAATGGGTACGCTCATCGAGGATATTTTTATCCCTTCCCTTGATCTGGCCATTGAAAAGTACTTTGACGTTGCCGTGAAAGACCTGATGCCGCGCCGCAAAATCAGAAAAAAGGGCGAAACCCTCGAAGTGGATATCCTTGCCTACGCCGACGGAAAAGCTTTTGTGGTCGAGGTAAAAGCCTCCCCGAACAGGCTGGAATACGTTCACGACTTCCTGGAAAAGTTGCAAAAGCTGCCCGAGTTTATTCCGGAAATTAAAAATTACCAGGTTGTACCTATTTATGCCGCGCTGGATATGGAAAAAGGGACGATCAACTTGCTTACGAAAAACAATATTTACGCCATGATCGTCAGAGGGGACATCCTGGAAATAGTTAACTTTGGGGACGTGCAGGCAGCCTGAAGCGTTTTTGTTTTAGTCCAGTTCGTAGGGCCAGCCCAGCAGGCCGCCTTCCAAGAAGCGGACGTTCTTCAAGCCGGCGCCTTCCAGGATGCGCTGGGCTTCGTAGCTCCGGCTCCCGATGGCGCACAGCACGACAATTTCCTTGTCCTTGGGAATTTCACCGATCCTCTCCCGCAATTCCCCGATGGGGATCAGGAGGGTACGTTCGTCCTCAATGTGCTGGGCCCGGTATTGCGGCTGAGTCCGGACGTCCAGCAAAACAAAATCGTCCCCGCTGGCCAGTTTGGCCTGCAGTTCGGCAGCGCTGATTCCTTTGGCGATCCCCTGCATTTTATTGCGCACCGTGTTTACGCCGTGCTGCAGGGGGTCGATGGGGGTGTTGAAAGGCGGCGCATACCCTAAATCCAGGTTGGCCAGGTCTTCAACATTTGCCCCGGAAGTGATGGCGCAGGCCAGCACGTCGATGCGTTTCACCGCGTCTCCCTCGCCGAGGGCCTGGGCGCCCAGGATTCGTCCGGTCCCTGCCTCCGTAATCAGCTTGAGCAGGATCCGCCCCTTTTCCGGATAGTAATGCGTCCGGTCAAAGGATCCGATGGTGGTGACGGAAACGGCAAAGCCCGCGGCCCGGGCCTGTTCTTCGCCCAGGCCGGTCCGCCCGGCGTTTTGGTTCATCAGTTTGACGATGACGGTCCCGAGGACACCGGGAAACTTGCTTTTTCCTCCCACCACGTTGTCGCCGGCCACCCTGCCCTGCCGGGCGGCGGTGGAAGCCAGGGGGATGTAAACCTTCTGCCGGGATACCAGGTGCAGGTTTTCCACGCAGTCCCCCAGCGCGTAAATATCCGGATCGCTGGTTTGCAGGTACTCATTGACGGAAATGGCCCCGGTCTCGCCAATGGCCAGTCCGGCGGCCTTCGCCAGCGCAACGTTGGGGCGCACGCCCACCGCCACGATCACCAGATCGGCCGCCAGCGCGCCGCCGTTCGTGACGACTTGCTTTACCCGGCCCGCTTCATCGCCTTCCAGCCGCTGCACCTTTTCACCCAGGCGAAACTCCACGCCCCGCTCCTCCAGCCTGGCTTTCAGCACCGCGGCCAGGTCGGCGTCCAGCATGCCGGGCAAAATCTGCTCCTGCAGTTCGACTACCGTGACGAAGATATTGCGTCTGACCAGGGCGTCGACGGCTTCCATGCCGATCATCCCGGCGCCGATGACCACCGCGTCGCTGACCTGATCAATTTCCTCCATAATTTTTTGGACGTCTTCCGGGTGGTTTAACCGGTGGACGCCTTTTAAATTGATTCCTGCAAAAGGCGGCTCTACGGGAACCGACCCGGTGGCCAGCACCAGTTTGTCGTAGGGAAGCACGGACTCCTTCCCGGTATTGAGATCGACGACCGTTACCTCTTTTTTCCGGCGATCGACAGCCGTTGCCTCCGTCCGGGTGAACACCCGGATATCCCGCTCCGTTAAGAAAAACTGCTCGTTCCTTTTCACTCCGTAAGGGGTGGTAAACAGTTCGTTGTAGTCTTTGATCTGGCCGGACAGGTAAAAAGGCATCCCGCACCCGGCGTAAGAAATCAGTTGGCCGCGCTCGATGATCGTAATTTCGGCCCGTGGGGAAAGCCGACGGGCCCGGGCGGCAACTTTCGGACCGGCGGCGACGCCCCCGATAATGACGATTTTTTCGCTCATTTCTTAATCAATCCTCCTCACACTTTTATATTCTAGATCCCTTTCTGCCGGCAAGTCAAGGGTAATCCGTTGAGCGCCCGAAATTTACCTTTTGACCGTCAAAAATAACATTTCACTAAAATTTTCTTAATCATAGTCAAATTCTGATTTAAAATTAAAGAACATAGTTTTATATTACGAAACTAAAGGGGGCTGGTTTAGATAATGAGCGGTCCAAAAACGGGAACGGGGATGATCCCGCCCCAGGTAAAAAGGTTTCTTGACTGGGCAAAGGACGATCCGGAGAGCTTCTGGGAGGATGCGGCAAACAAAGCGGTTCATGACATCTACTGGTTTCGGAAGTGGGACAGGGTGTTCAGCTGGGAATACCCCACCTTTAAGTGGTTCGTGGGCGGGCTGACCAACATCAGTTACAACTGTGTCGATTACAACGTCAAACGCGGGCGCGCCGGAAGGGCCGCCCTGGTCGCCGAGTCCGGGGAGACCGGAGAAGTGCGCGTAGTCACCTACGGACAGCTGCTGGCCCTGGTGAAGCAATACGCTGCCGCCCTGAAAGGCCTGGGAGTGGAAAAGGGCGACCGGGTGGCCATCTATATGCCCATGGGTGTTGAGGCGGTGGTGGCCATGCTGGCCTGCGCGCGGATTGCTGCCGTGCACGTGGTGATCTTCGCCGGCTTTTCCGCCCATGCGGTGGCCGACCGGCTGGAGATTTCCGGCGCTAAATTTATCCTTACCCAGGACGAAGGGTCGCGCCGCGGCAAACCGATTGAATTAAAGAAAATTATTGACGACGCCCTGGCCATCTCGGCGGGACAGGTGCAAAAGGTGGTTGTATTAAGAAGAAACAAAGCTACTTCGCCCCCCATGCGGGAAGGAAGGGATATTTTCTGGGAGGAATTCCTGGCCCTGGGGGAAGGGAGAGTGGCCGACGTCGTTCCCGTGGAAGCCAACGAGCCCCTTTTCATGCTCCCCACCTCCGGGACCACGGCGAAGCCCAAAGTGACCGTTCAAAACCACGGCGGTTACCAGATTTACGTATACTCCATGGGCAAATGGATCTACGCTTTAAAGGAGGAAGACGTCTGGTTCTGCACCTCGGACATCGGATGGATCGTGGGCCACAGTTACAACGTATACGGTCCCCTGCTTTTTGGCTGTACCTCCATCCTTTACGAAGGCACCCCTGATTATCCCCGGCCGGATATGTGGTGGGAAATTGTGGAGCGGAACAAGGCCACGGGGTTGTGGTTGTCGCCCACCGGCGTGCGGGGGCTCATGAAGCTGGGCCTGGAGCAGGCCAGGAAGCACGATTTAAGCTCCGTAGAAAGAATCGTCTGCGCCGGCGAGGTCTTGAACCCGCCCGTCTGGCAGTGGCTGCAGGAGGAAGTTTTCCAGAATAAGATCCCCGTCATCGACCACATGTGGCAGACGGAAACCTCCGGGCCGATTTTCGCCAACCCTTACGGCCTGGGCCTACTTCCCATCAAGCCGGGCTCCGCCTGCATCCCCGTCCCCGGCGTCATTGCCGACGTTGTGGACGAAAAGGACGGGCACTCCCTGGCTCCCGGGGAAAAAGGGGTGGTGGTCATCCGGAGGCCCTTCCCCGGCCTCACGCCTACCCTTTGGGGAGAGCCGGAAAGGTACCAGGCCGAATATTGGGAGCGGTACCCGGCGACCAAAGGCGCTTATTATTCGGGGGACGCCGCCTACTGGGACGAGGACGGCTACATCTGGTTCGCCGGCCGCTCGGACGAGGTGATCAAAATCGCCGCCCACCGCATCGGCACTATCGAGATCGAAAGCGCCCTGATTTCCCACCCGGCGGTGGTGGAAGCCGGGGTGTCCGGCGTTCCCGACGAACTGCGGGGAGAGGTGGCCTGCGCCTTTGTGGTTTTAAAGCCGGGCGTGGAGCCGTCGGAAGAGCTGAAGAAGGAATTAATCGAGCACGTGCGCAAAACCATGGGCGCCATTGTGGTGGTGAGAGACATCGAATTTATCAAGGGCCTGCCCAAGACCAGAAGCGGGAAAATCATGCGCCGGGTGATGCGGGCCCTCTGGACGGAAAAAGAGATCGGCGACATCTCCACCATTGAAGAGGAAGCCTCGGTGGACGAAATCCGGGAAGCGGTCAAGAAGATGAAGCAGGGGTAGGAGGAAAGACTGGCGGAAAAAAGGACAAAGGCAAAAGTGCCCAGGCACACAGGGACAAAGGGACAGAGGGACAGCAAGGAAAGAAACTTTCCAGGACAATATTACCTGATTTATGGGCAGGCAAAAAGTAAATCATAATCAGAGTTCAAATAATGAAGGGCGGGGGTCCGGCGAACAAAAGGCGGGAGAAAAACTTCTCCCGCCTTACTCTTTTGCTCTTTCTTTGTGCCTCAGTGCCTTTTTGCCTCAGCTGCCTGTTGTAATTCGTATTCTCCCGTCACGTCCGGCATAGCTTTTTACTCTTCCTTAGTGCCTCAGTGCCTTTTTGCCTTAGTGCCCTAGTGCCTCTGTTCCCCTGTGCCCCTGGGTCTGCTCCCTCAAATGTCCTCTTCCCCGGTGAGTTCTTGTCCCGTCATTCCCGCCGCCGCGTTTCCCTCCAGCGGTTCCGGTTCGTCGGCCGTCTGCAGGTTGTCGTCGTTCACAAAGACTACCTCGTCGCAGTTTGGGCAGATTACTTCGATTGCGGCGTCGTCTTCCAGGATGTCGGGATCAAAGCAAACTGTCTCCCCGCAATTTGGACATTCCACTTCCACGTAGTCATCCGTTTCGTTTTCCCGGTAAAACTCTTGTTCCAGGGTGGTGAGGTCTTGATCGACGGTTTCCAGGTAATCTTCCAGTTCCGCGTGGGATTTCTCCAGTTCGTCAAATGAATTGGCAAAATCCTCCAGTACCCCAATGATGCCTTGAAACAGCTTTCCTTCCATGGTGTCGGGGTTCAGGTTCATTCCCGACGATAAACCCTGTAAATAAGCAACTTTTGATTTCAGTTCGCCCACTTTCATTGTCGTTAACCCCCTTAAATAGCTGCCTGGATTTTTTCTTCGCTTATATTATTTCTCCTGGCCGGGGGTCTTAAACACATTATTCCGGTGCGCCGTTAAACGCGCTTCAGGTATAGCCCCGTGCGGGTGTCGACCTGCAGCACGTCGCCTGTATTGACAAACAGCGGCACCTGCACGACGTAGCCTGTTTCCAGGGTGGCGGGTTTGGAGCCGCCGGTGGCGGTGTCTCCTCTGATCCCGGGCGCCGTCTCAATCACTTTCAGTTCAACGTAGTTCGGCAGATCGACGCCGATGGATTTGCCCTGGTACATCACGATATGGAGGGTCATGTTCTCTTTTAAAAAATTTACCGCGTCGCCGAGCTGTTCCCTGGTTAACGGAAGCTGGTCGTAATTTTCCATGTCCATGAAATAATAAACGCCGCCGTCGTTGTAAAGGTACTGGACTTCCCGCCTTTCCACGTGGGCCCGCGGAATTTTTTCACCGGCGTTGAAGGTTCTTTCAATGACCGCTCCCGTACGCAAATTTTTCAGCTTCGAGCGCACAAAGGGCGAGCCCTTGCCCGGTTTAACGTGCTGGAAGTCGATCACCTGGTAGGCTTCGCCGTCTAAGTCGATGGTTAAGCCGGTGCGAAAGTCGTTGGTGGAAACCAATTTGGAAAACCTCCTCCTCTGAAAATAGTCGTCGGTCGTCAGACGTCAGTCGTCGGGATAGTCGGAATTTGCTAAAGCGAATTCCATAATAAGTTAAGTGCCTGGCACTTAACTTATTACCGGCACATTTTTCTTTGTGTCTCAATTTTCATTAATGGTGGGAACGGACGTTCCAATGGGGAACTCCCTCGAAAATAAAGATTAGAAATTAAGGGTGATTAGTTCTTCCTTCGGCGCGTGGGTGAGGAGGCGGCAGCCGTGTTCCTCGACCACGGCCATGTCCTCGATGCGGACGCCGCCCCAGCCCGGGAGGTAGACGCCCGGCTCGATGGTGACAACCATGCCGGCCTGCAAAACCGTTTCATCCTTTTTGGAAAGGCGGGGGCCTTCGTGCACCGCCAGGCCGACCCCGTGGCCCGTGCTGTGCCGGAAATTTTCCTGGTGGCCGGCGGCGGCAATCACTTCCCGG
>JBFMEJ010000023.1:0-10203 GCA_040753275.1 Bacillota bacterium | reverse complement strand
AGAGCGGCCGGGAGGGCAACCGGCAGCCCCGCCCTTTGGAGCAGCAGTTCCAGGCGGGCAGCCTCTTCTTCGGGAAAAACGCCCATGGCGACGGCGATCCGGGCCTCGACCGCCATCCCGATGGCCACTGCCTCGCCGTGGCGGTAAGCCGCGTAGCCGGTGAAGGCTTCGAGGGCGTGGCCGACGGTATGGCCGAAGTTGAGGATGGCCCGGCGGCCCTGTTCCGTTTCGTCCTCCTCCACCACCAGCGCCTTAATCCGGCAGGAAGCGGCCACGGCGTTGGCCAGCGCTTCCGGCTCCGGGGCGAGGATCTTTTCCAGGTTTGCCTCCAGCCAGGCGAAAAAACCGGCGTCCGCGATGACACCGTATTTAATCACCTCGGCCAGCCCTGCTTTTAACTCGAGCGGCTCCAGCGTAGAAAGGGCATCTGGATCGGCAAGGACGAGTTTCGGCTGGTAAAAAGCGCCGATGATGTTTTTGCCGCGGGGATGGTTCACCGCCACCTTGCCCCCCACGCTGCTGTCCACCTGGGCCAGTAGAGTGGTGGGCAACTGGATGAAAGGCACCCCGCGCATGTAGGTGGCGGCTACGAAGCCGGCCAGGTCCCCCACCACCCCGCCGCCCAGGGCGATGACCGGCGATTGCCGGTCCAGGCCGCCGGCGTACGCCAGATCGTAAAGATTTTCCGCGACGGCCAGGCTTTTGGCTTCTTCGCCGTCGGGCACTTCCGCGGTGATGGCCTGAAAACCGGCCTCCCGCAGGCTTTTCTCCACCCTTTCGCCGTAAAGGGAGCGCACTTTCGGATTGGTCACCAGCAGCGCCCGCCCGCCCGGGGAGAGGCTTGCTAAATGCCTTCCCGCCGTTGCGAGCAGGCCGGAGCCGATGTAAATCGGATAGCTCCGTTCGGCAAGGTTTACGAAAACCTCGATCACCCTTTGCTTCATTTTCATCTTACCACCGCCTGATCACCGCATTTTTTACCGCCGGCAGGACGCCGCCGGGCAGATATTTTCATAATTCACCATTGGTTCTCAAGGAATCCAGGTAATTTATTATTTTGTTGACGACTTCACCGGAGGAGATATTCCCTGTGTCGATTGTAAAATCTGCCACCGCGTAGAAAGGGGCCCGGGCGTTCAGCAAAGTCTTGATTTGTTCCCGGAGCTCTCCTTTTTTATTGAGCAGCGGACGGTGTTTTTTACCCTTGACCCGCTGGTAGATTATTTCCGGATCGGCGGCAAGGCAAATTAAAACCCCGTTTCTTTTTAAATCGGCCACGTTTTCGGGATCGAGAACAGCCCCCCCGCCGGTGGCGATCACCAGCCCTTCCCGCCGGGAAAGCTTTTGAATCACCAGTCTCTCTTCCGAACGAAACCGCACTTCCCCGTCCTGCGCAAAAATTTGCGGGATGGTTTTACCCGTCACCCGCTCAATTTCCCGGTCGGTGTCTACAAATTGCCGGCCCAGCCGCCTGGCCAGGCGTTTTCCGACGGTCGTCTTGCCCGTGCCCATAAAACCGATCAGTACAATATTTTTCATGCCGCCCTCCATAAAAGAACAGGGGTTAGGGATTAGGGGTTAGGGGTTCGCTGCCCAATACAAAATTCCTTTGGCAAGATTTCTCCGGCAAAACTCGTCCCCGCCGGAACGGGCAGTTGAAAAACTTCGGCAATCGTGGCGGCCACGTCGGCGAAGGTTTGCCTTGTGCACAGGTCGACCCCCGGCCGGACACTTTGTCCGTAAACCAGAAGCGGGACGTATTCCCGGCTGTGGTCGGTGCTCGCGGTGGTGGGATCGCACCCATGGTCGGCGGTAATGATTAAAATGTCGCCGGGACGCAAGGCGTCAATTATTTCCGGGAGGCGGCGGTCGAAGGCGGCCAGCGCTTCGGCGTACCCCGCCGCGTTGTTCCGGTGGCCGTAAACCATGTCGAATTCCACCAGGTTGGTGAAGATCAGGCCCCGCCCGTTCTCCTTGATGCACTCCAGGGTTTTGTCCACCCCTTCCATGTTGTTCGCGGTAGGCAGAGCCCTGGTGATTCCCCGCCCGGCGAAAATATCCTCGATTTTTCCCACCGCCAGCACGGCAAAGCCGTTCTCCCGGAGAATGTCCAAAATGGTGGGGCCGGGCGGCGGCAAGGAAAAATCGTGCCGCCGGGGGGTCCGGATAAACGCCCCGGGACGGCCGATAAACGGCCGGGCGATCACGCGGGCGACAGCGTGTTCACCGGTCAGCAGCCTGCGGGCGATTTGACAGAGCCGGTAAAGTTCTTCAACGGGAATGATTTCTTCGTGGGCGGCGATCTGGAAGACGCTGTCCGCGGAGGTGTAGACGATGGGGTAACCCGTGCGCATGTGCTCGGCGCCGAGTTCGGCAATGATTTCGGTCCCGGAGGCTGCTTTATTGCCCAGCACCCGCCTGCCGATCTGCTCCTCGAAAAATTCAATTAGTTCCTGCGGAAATCCGTTTGGATAAACGGGGAAAGGCTTCTCCAAAATGAGGCCGGCAATTTCCCAGTGGCCGGTGGTGGTGTCCTTTCCCGCTGAACGCTCGGCCATTTTTCCGTAACTTGCCGCCGGGCGCTCCGCCGGCGGAACGCCGGGAATTTCCGCGAGATTCCCCAGGCCGAGCCGGGCCAGGTTGGGGAGTTGCAACCCCCCGGCGGCCCGCCCGGTGTTGACCAGCGTATTACTTCTCTCGTCGCCGTATTTGTCCGCGTCCGGCAGGGCACCTATCCCGACGCCGTCCAGCACAATGATAATGAAACGATCGATCCGCGTTTTTTCCGGCAAAGAAAAATCCCCCCATGAAAACAGGAATTAGGGATTAGGGATTAGGGAAAGATTCTCCTTTCGAATTCCTATGCCCCGCTCGCCAAATTTCCTTAATTTGTGACTCCTGTCCTAAAATTCTTTTAGTTGTCGCTAAAAGATAATCGGGATCTTATCTCCCTAACCCCTTCCCTAATTCCTATTCCCTAACCCCTATCCCCTAATCCCCAATCCCTGTCTTTAGTGCTCGTGGATGGGCCTGGTCGTAAATTTCTTTTAGTCTTGCCCTGGTCAGGTGCGTGTAAATCTGCGTTGTACTGATGTCCGCATGGCCCAGCAGTTCCTGGACGGAGCGCAAATCGGCCCCGTTTTCCAGCATGTGCGTGGCAAAAGAATGGCGCAGGGTATGGGGGTGGATTTCTTTCTTGATCCGGGCCGCCACGGCGTATCTTTTGATGATTTTCCAGAAGCCCTGGCGGGTCAGCCGGCGGCCCCGCCGGTTGACGAACAGGACAGAAGTCAGCTTCCCCCTCGTTAGTTTAGCCCTGGCCCGGATCAGATATTCCGCTACGTAGTGGGCGGCCACGCTGCCCAGGGGGATGATTCGCTCTTTGGAGCCCTTCCCCAGGCAGCGGATAAAGCCGTGTTGCAGGTTCACCTGGTCGAGCTCCAGCGAAATGAGTTCGGAGACCCGGATGCCGGTAGCGTAAAGCAGCTCCAGCATGGCCTTGTCCCTTAAGCCCGCCGGGTCGGTCACCCGGGGCTGGTTGAGCAGGCTTTCCACTTCCGCGATGCTGAGCACCTGGGGCAGCCTGTCCACAATCCGGGGAGATTCCAGGTTGCTGGTGGGGTCCAACGATATTACCCCTTCGTTGAGGGCAAAACGGTAAAAAGATCTGAGTGCAGCCAGCCGGCGGGAAATTGTCGCCGGCGCCTTTCCCTCCCGCTTGAGTTTTAAAAGGTAAAGGAGTACCGCCTGCCTGGCTTCCGGGGAAAGCGGAGCCAGGCCTTCTTTTTTGCAAAAGGCGGAAAAGTCAGCAAGGTCGAGTTTATAGGAAACCAGGGTATTTTCGGCGAGTCCCCGCTCCAGGAGCAGGTAATTGAGAAAGCGATCAACCAGCCTTTCCACGTTGCCGGACCACCCCCGCGTTCGAAATTAGCCTCCCGACCGCCGAGTAGAAAACGTCCCCTGCGTTCGAGCCTCATAATTTCCAATCTGAAGATTTCCCTTTGCCTGCCGTTCGTTTGCCTTTGCTGAAGGCAAATCGAACGTCGGGCCTAAATTTTCACCAGGTTATAGGCGCGCGTTCCCAGGCCGGCTTCCTCGGCGTAGGCCAGCTGCCGCTCCCAGTTTGCTTTCGGCCAGATGGCCCCGAACTTGTCCAGCGCTTCTTCGTGGCCGGCCAGCCGGGACTCCGGCAGACCCCTTTCCCGGTTGACCAGGTCGACGCAGGCCTGATCCAGGGCAACGGGATCTAAAGAAGCCAGGATGCCGATGTCCCTGACGATGGAAGCATCCGTCCACCCCGCGCAGTCGCAGTCAGGGGAAACGTTCAGAACAAAGTTAAAAAACCCTGCCTTCCCCTGTTTATTCTTTAAAGCCCCCAGGGCGTATTCCACGATCTTTTCCTGGGCAACGTCGGGCTCTGTTTTCCAGCTGATGGCAATTGCCCGGTGGGGGCAGGTGATGGTACACTCTCCGCAGCCCAGGCATTTCTGGGCATCGATTTGCGCCCTGCCTTTCTCCTGATCAACCGCGATTGCCCCGGCGGGGCACCATTCTTCGCATTTTGCGCATCCGCGGCACTTTTCCTCGTTCACTTCCGGAAGCACGTCGGAGTGCATCATTTGCTTTCCGCCCCGGGACCCGCTGCCCATTCCGAGATTCTTTAAAGCGCCGCCGAAACCGATCAGCTCGTGCCCCTTAAAGTGGCTGATCACCAGCAGGGCGTCGGCGTGGTAAACGGCGCTGCTGATTTTTACTTCCGCGAAGTGCTTCCCGTTCACCGGCACGTTTACATAATCCCTGCCGGTCAGGCCGTCGGCAATGATCAGCGGAGCGTCCACGACGGCGTAGCCAAAACCGTTTTCAATGGCCGTCTGCAGGTGGTCAACGGCATTGGCCCGGCTGCCCACGTACAGAGTGTTGGCGTCGGTAAGAAAGGGCTTTCCGCCCAGACTTTTGACCTGGTTCACCAAACGGCGGATAAACTGGGGCCGGATGTAGCCTGTATTTCCCCGCTCGCCGAAGTGCACCTTGAAAGCAATCAGGTCTTTGGGGGCGATTAATTCCTTCATGCCGGCCCGGACAAATAATTTTTCCACTTTGTCCAGCAGATTTTCCTTGTGCCTGGCCCGCATGTCCGTGAAAAATACGTCTGCCGCCATTTCTTTTCCCCCTCTTCGAAAAGCTGCCTGCTGTTTTAAGATTCTAGATCAAATAACTTTTTCCTCTCCGCTTTTTTAGGGTTTATTATCTTTTAATTAATTGGGGAAGGTAATTGGGAAGGCCATCTGAATAAGGCCGCAGGCCAGGCGGGTCAGCCAGGGGGAAAAATAAGCCTCGATTAAGGCGGCGCCCAGGGTTACCGCCGCCACCGCCAGCATGATGGCGGTATAACCCGCGAAGGCGCGCCACAGCTGAACCCGGTAATGCTCCTGCCGCCTGTAAGTCAGCGAGGCAAAGGAGATTGCCGCCGCCACGCCAACGATGAGGGCCGGCAGGTAGAAAAGGTTGTGGGGAAGAAGGGAGACCAACGCCAAAAGAAGCCCCGGCCAGGACATGGCTTTGGTCAGGCTCCAGACGGCAAAACCCAAAAGAAAGCCGCGCCCCAACACCAGCCCTAAAATCAGGGGAATCCCCACGAAGGTCAGCCCTAAAAAATAAATGATCCCGATAAAAATGATATTTTCGTACATGATTGAACGGACCGCCCGGACGGAGTCGAAGGGCAGATGTTCAATTTGCTGCAAGAAAGCGCCCAGGTAATTATGGATTTCGGTGAGCTGTCCGGAAGGAAGGTTATTTGCCGCCAAAACCCCGAGGCCGGCGCCCAGAATGAACGTACTGAAGGCGATCAGGCATAAAAGCCAGTTTTGCTTGAAAATGGAAAGACTTCTCCCGACCGCCCGCATGTCCGCTTCCTCCCCGCCGAACCTGCCGACCTGTCCATTTTATCTTTATGGCAGCGGGAGGAAATTTATACTGAAGAAATTATTCTTATGCCGATTTCCGAAGGATTTTAACTGCGTAAATGCCCGCAGCCCCGGCGGCCAGGAAATATTCCGGATCCTGTTCAATTGTTCTCCCCATCGTGGTAACTTCCAGGCCGTATTCCCGGAGGGCCTGGAAGGTTGCCGCCGCATCTAAAAAAATTACCCGGTGGCGGGCGGAAATGCCGCTTTCCACAAGCTGTTTTTCCACGTAGGCCCTTTTTTCCGGGGGCATTTCCGGCAGGGTGACCGTGCATCCGGTCAAGGCGATTTTGCCCAGGGCGGTGCGGGTGTGGTGGCTTAAGCCCCGGTGGCGCTCCCGCGGATCGGCAAAACTCAAACGCGGCACGGCAACCGGCAGGCCGCCCAAAATATTTACGGCGTTGACCAGTTCCCCCTGCTCTAAGGCGGTGTGTCCGAATTCGTCGGCGGCGCCGGCAACGCCCGGACCCATGGCGGCGACAATCACGTCTGCCCCGGCCGCCCCTTTTGCCGCCAAAAGGCCGCTGTATACGTTGATGGCTTCGTAATCGCCGCCGAAGGCGTGGCCGCAAGTAACCGTCGCCGCCACCAGCCCTTTTTCCTTTAACCCGGCAACCAGTTTGCTGAAAGCAATCGGCAGCGCTCCGCCGTCGGTCATTAAATAAACCAGGCGGGCTTTCCCGCCGGACAGCAGGTGGACAACCGCCGCGGCGGGGGCCAGGGCGCTGTGCAAAGAAGCGATAATGACGGGCGTCTCCGCCAGCGTCCGGGTGGCTTTAAAGAGATGGTTTTGCGGGTGGTCTTCTTCTTCGATGGCGAGTACCTTAACCTGCGCGGGGGTATAGCGCACTTTCATAATGTGTCCCGCTTCCCGGGCGTCCTTCCGGACGGTGCTTAAGTTGGCCAGTACGAAGTGGACGCCGCCGGTCCCCAGGTTTTTGTAGACGGCCGTTGTGTTCAAGATAACTTCGTCCCCCGGGCGCACCGTTCCGGTAACGTCGTTGTAGTTGATCGCCCGTTCCCTTTTGTCGTCTACGATCACCTCAAGTTCGCCGGCACCGGGCCGGGTTTCCCCTACCGCGGCGACCCTGCCCTTGCGGATGCGGATCATTGCTACATCTCGCCCGCGAGGCGGATGATTTCCAAAATAAGCCGCGCGCCATTGACCAGGTCCGCCGTCTTGATGAATTCTTCCGTGGTATGGACCTTTTGCATGCCGATACCCAGGTTGGCGCAGGCGATGCCGTGCGCATTGAAAATGTTCGCGTCGCTGCCGCCCCCGCTGCCGGTCAGCCGGGCGGGCAGGCCGAGGCTGCGTGCGGCGGTTAAAGCCAGTTGAACCACTTTACTGTCTTCGGGCAGGGTAAATTCGTGGTAAAGGGTTTCGGTGGCGATCTCCACCTGGGCACCGAACTCTTCGGCGGTCCTGGTGAGCGCCGCGCACATGGCCGCGGTCTGGTTTTCCCGTTTTGTTCTGTTCAGGCTGCGCGCCTCGCCCTCGATGGTCACCAGGTCCGGGACAATATTGGTGGCTTTTCCGCCGGCGATGACCCCGATGTTAGCGGTGGTTTCCCCGTCCAGGCGGCCGAGTTTCATCCTGGAAATAGCGCAGGCGGCCACGTAAATGGCGTTTACCCCTTCTTCCGGGTTGATCCCCGCGTGGGCGGCCCTGCCCTTTACCCTGGCGCTGATTTTGTCCTGGGAGGGGGCCCGGGTGATAATCGTGCCGGGAGGGCCGTCGCAATCCAGCACGAAGCCCAGGCGGGCGGTTAAGCCGCTGAAGTCCAGGTTTTTTGCACCCAGCAGGCCGCCTTCTTCCCAGATGGTAAAAATCACTTCCAGGCCGCCGTGTTCAATTTTATTTTCTAAAATTACCCTCAGGACCTCCAGGATAATGGCGATGCCCGCCTTGTCGTCGGCGCCCAGGACGGTCTCCCCCCGGGAGCGGACGAGACCGTTTTCCAGGACCGGTTCGACCCCCCGGGCCGGTTCCACCGTATCCATGTGGGCGCACAGCAGCAACGGCTGCGGTTTTTTGCCTGCCGGCGCCAGGACGGTCACCAGGTTTCCGGCGTTGCCGCCTACCCGTTTCCCGGCGTCATCTTCGTTGACCGGCAGACCCAGCGCCCTGATTTTTTGCCGCAGGCAATCGGCCAGTTGGCGCTCTTTTCCGCTTGGGCTGGATATTCTCGTTAGTTGTAAAAACTCGTCCAACATTCGCTTTTCATTAATCACGCCAGCAGCAACCCCTTTCAAATTTCCTAATTTCTCCCCAGCCTGTCCAGGTAATCAAGAAGGCGAATTTTAGCGATGATTTCGGTCAGGGAATACTTTTCCGCCAGCAGGTGGCAGAAGATCAGGGCGGCCAGGTAGAGGACCAGGCAAGTTTCGTTAAGCGCCCGGACGGCGCCGAGGCCCGAAACCGCCCCCAGGAGGTTGGCTCCCGTATCGCCGAGCATGGCATTTGCCTTTAAGTCTACCTTTAAATAAGCCAGCACACAACCCAGAAAAAAGCACAGAAAAAGCATTTCCGGGCGTCCCCGGGCGGCAATCAGAAAAATTCCGGCCAGAATGATAAATCCCTTTCCCGCCCTCCCCGGGCGCAAGTCAAGAAGATTTACGGCGTTGGCCGAAAGGGCAATCACTAAGGTATTGAGCAGGATTGACGGGCGGGGGGCGGCCACGGCGGAGATCAGCGCGGCGACGGCAAGACCGCCGGCTGCCTTGAGGGCGCCGGTGGTTAACCGGCCGCGGAAAAGACTTTGCAAGTGCCCGGTGAGGCCGGAAGCTTTCCGGTCTCCCCAGACGTCATCGATCAGGCCCAGGCAGGTAAAGGCGGCAACCGTGAACAAAACGGCCAGCGCGATTCGTTCATCGCGAAAGAGGTAAACATAAATGCCGGCAAAAAAGAAGCTCGCCGGGAAGAAAACCAGCCCTGCCCCGGCGGGGATCAGTTCGCCGCGGTAGTTGGGGCGGACAAATTGAGCCCGGTCAAGCAAATCGAGCAAAAAAGGCAACATGAGCCGGGTAACCGCAAATCCGCCGGCCAGAAAAAGGAAGGCATTTACCGGGTATAAATCAATCACGAGCACACCGCCCTCCCCTCTCTGTTGAAAAAGCAGCACAAAGGTCCAATCCCCTAACCCCTAATTCCTAACCACTAATTCCTGATTCCTCAATTCCCACATCGTTCTCGTCACGTCCCAGAACTGCTTTCCCCGGTGCAAAAAACCGCGCACATCGCGGCGTGAGTCGCGGTGGCCCATCTTTACGGGCACTTCCAGGAGGCGAAAGCCGGCCCGGGCCGCCTTGATGGTCAGGGCCACCTCTACCCCGAAACCGGCTGCGAAAGGGGTTACCCTGCGCAGAACTTCCCTGGTCATGGCCCGCTGGCCCGAAAGGGGGGATTTTGTCTCCAGGCCGGTAAACAATTTGATTCCTGTTCCGGCCAGGCGCTTCGCCAGCCCGAAGCCGCCCTTCTGGCAGCTCTCCGGAAAACTGGCGATGGCCAGATCAGCCCTTCCCTCCAGAACGGGAATAATTAAGCGCCTGGCTTCCCCGGCCGTGCTTCCCAGGTCCGCATCCAGGAGCACCACCACTTCGGCGTCAATTTTGGCGGCCCCGCGGTTGAGCGCTTCCCCCTTTCCCCCGTTGGCCGGCAAAGAAAGCACCCGGGCCCCGGCCCGGCGGGCGGCGCCGGCCGTATCGTCCAGCGAACCGTCGTCCACCACCAGAACATCCTCAATTTCCGGGATGGTCAGAACGGCCCGCACCGTATCGAAAATATACTTTTCTTCGTTAAAAGCGGGAATGAGCGCGGCAACGGCCTTAACTGCCGGCATGCGGAGATCCCTCCGCCCCGTCCAGCGAAGGAAGCATTCTCTGGGCGGTGGGTTTAATTCCGTAATGTCCCGGCCGGCCGGCCATGGCCAGCACCAGCGCAACCTGCCCGGGTACCGTATCAATGTTGTCCACGGTGCTGATCCCCTTTTTCTGGTAATACTTCATGTACGAATAAGGGACGTCCGTTTCTTCCGCGCCGTAGACAGGTATTTTCCCGGCCTGGAAATAATCGATGAGCGGCAGATCGATGGCCTGCGGTTTGGCCCTTTCCCGTTCCCGGCTCCCGCCGATCAGAACGACGGCATCCAACGGTACGCCGTACTCGCCTGAAAGCTTGAAAACGTTTGCTTCCGCCAGGTCGTCTAAAACCGCCTGGCTGCCGCCCGTCGTCAGG
>JBFMEJ010000022.1:0-10211 GCA_040753275.1 Bacillota bacterium | reverse complement strand
CCGGCGATCACCAGGGGATGCCGGTTGGTGCGCTGGGCGGTGCGCAGCGGCAGGCCGGCCAGGTCCAGCATGTTTAAAACGTTCGTAAAGGTCATTTCGTACTGCAGGGTAAAGGCCAGCAGGTCGAAGTCCCCGACGGGGCGCTGGGACTCCAGACTGAACAAAGGAATCCGGTTTTGGCGCATTTCCTTTTCCATATCCGTCCACGGGGCAAAGACGCGCTCCATCAGGGTATCGTCCCGCTGATTGACCACGTGGTAAAGAATCTGCAGGCCCAGGTGAGACATGCCCACCTCGTAAACGCCGGGAAAAGCAAAAACAATTTTCACCGGGGTTTTTTCCCAGTCTTTGCGGAGCGCGTTCCATTCGCCGCCCACGTACCGCGCCGGCTTTTGAACGCGGCGTAAAATACTTTCAATGCGGGGATCCATGCGTCCCTCCTTAAAAGCAGGGATTAGGGATTAGGGGGTCTGGCCCTTTTCCCTGGTATGATTATTTTCATTACTTTACGGGTGGAACAAACGTTTTCATAGGCTACTTTCTCCTGTTAAACGTATTATTGCCAGCGAACAACGTTCCTTAACGTAATCTTCTCGATTTTTTCCGGAAAACCTGCTTCTTTCTAAAACAAAGAGGCGGCCAGCGCCAGCGACACTACCTCTTCGTAGTCGTCCCCGGCGGCGATTAATTTGCCGTCGCAAAGGGCCAGCCATTGGTTCTGGCAGTAAACGAAGACGACGTTCTCGTTCAGCATTTTCCACACCTCCTCAGAAAATAGATTTTCATGATTAATGGAGAGAACGAAAGTTCGTCATGGGGAACTCCCTCGAAAATAGCGTCATCGGGCTGGAATTGTCCGGCTCGCTCCGATGCTCCGGGTCGACCAGACATCAGCTTGCCGCGGAGCGAACCAGGCAGCGCTGCAAAATGCGCGTGAGACGTTAGTTTTTTAGCTATGCCGGTCTAACCAGCGATTATTGTCAGCACTTTTGCATAGTGGTATCTGCGCGTTTCGCGCTGCCGGTTCGCTTGCCGCGGCTGCGCTGTGTCTGGTTCCCGACCCTTCGAATATGTCGCTCGCCCGGACAAATTCCAGCCCTCATTTTCATTCTTTATGGAGGGAACGTAGGTTCGTCTTGAAAAACTTCCTCGAAAAATTTAGGGCCACCCAACCCGGGTGGCCCTTTGCTCCTTTTCCAAATGCTAAATATTTCAGGGCAAGTCCACGGCAGGTTGCCGGCAAGGATCTAAAAATGCAAACGCCATTACCCCGGTGCCCATCGGCATGCCCGGGGTGTTCATCGTAGTCATTGCGGTTGCAGGCTTAACCGGCAACAGAAACATACTTTTCCCTCCTGATGTATACAATATACCATAATAAGCGGAAAGTGGCAATACATTTTTCTTCTGCTTGACACCAAAAGGCATAATATGGTATTTTTAAATAACCCTTCGGGCATCCTTTGTCGGCACCGTGAAAACGGAGCATGGCGGTGTAATTTCCCAATGCCTGATTCCTGGTTCCTAAACCCTCATTCCTTTTTTAAAGGAGTGGTTTGAGTGAAAGAAATCCTCACGGTCGACACCGGTCATTTATTAAACGAAAACGATCGTCTGGACGCCTTGGCCGGAAAATACGGCGAAAACTTCCGGGAATTCCAGGCGGCACTCAAAGAAAACAAAACTCCCCTTACCCTTTCCTTCGGGGAAGAAAAACTTCTTCCGGATATCAAACGCCTGGCCCAAAACCTGAAAAGCAAATATGACAACCTTTTAGTGCTGGGCATCGGCGGGTCCGCCCTGGGCTTCCGGGCCGTTTTGCAGTTCCTGAAAGGACCTTTTTACAACCTGGAGAAAAATGCCCGGCCGCGCATCTTTGTCCTGGACAACCTCGATCCGGCAATGGTTAAAAACCTGGGCGAACTCCTGGACTTTTCCAGGACGGCGCTCATCTACACCAGTAAATCCGGTTCTACTCCCGAAACGGCGGCCAGTTTCATCCATTTCTTCAAAATGTACCGGGAAGCCGGCGGCAACCGGCAGGACATCGTGATTATCTGCGATCGCCGCGACAACGGGATTAACCGGATTGCCAAAAACCTGGGGTGCCACCTGTTGCCCATTCCCGCCGAACTGCCGGGCAGGTATTCTGTTTTATCTTCGGTGGGGTTCCTTCCCGCGGAAATCGCCGGCATCGACAGCCAGCAACTGCTGAACGGCGCGCGGGCGGTCCACCGGGCGGTGGTTGAGACGCCGCCGGAGGAGAATGCCCTCTTCGCCCTCGGCACCGGCCTTTACGAACACGCCCGCCGGGGCCGGTCCATCCACGTTCTGTTCAATTACAGCAGCCTGCTTTTTGAATTTGGTTTATGGTTCATGCAGTTATGGGCTGAAAGTCTGGGCAAAAAACTTTCCACCGCCGGTGACGTGGTCCACGCCGGGACGACCCCGCTGGCCTGCCTGGGCGCCACTGATCAGCATTCGCTCCTGCAGCTTTTTAAAGAAGGTCCGGACGATAAAGTTTTCGGTTTTTTGAAAATCGATCAGTTCCCTGTAGACATCGCGCTCACCGGGGAATTTCCCGCGGAAATAGAATACGCATACTTCGCCGGCCACACCATGGGCGAACAGCTCAACATTGAGCAACTGGCCACGGAAATGAGCCTGGCCGGGGCCGGGCGGCCGTGCTACCGGATTACCCTGAGCACGATTTCCCCCGCTGCCTTAGGCGCCCTGTTTTATTTCTACGAAGCCCTGGTGGTGTATTCCGCCCGGCTGCTGCGGGTCAATCCTTTCGATCAGCCGGGCGTGGAAGAAGGGAAAAACATTACCTATTCCCTGCTGGGAAGGGAGGATTACGTTAAACGGCGGCCGGAATACGAGCAGGCCATTGAGGAATTTAACCGACGGCGGCGGATCTTTACCCTTTCGCTTTCATAAATAGAACCGGCGGCTAAATTTAAGGCCGGCTTAAAGAAGCAGTCTCCCCACCGGCAAATCAAAACCGTACTCCAGCAAGCCGTCAATGATCTGCGTTTCGGTGAGCATCCCTTTATACCGCCACCGCTTGTCTAAAACCAGCACCAGGTGAAACCTTTGGGGCAAAAAGGGCCGGGTGATCTCGCCCAGGGTCACGTTCTCCATCACCACCAGGGGTTCGGCAGGCAGCACCCGGGCTTTCCTCAGGTCTTCCTTTTTTTGAGTCAGGTGGCGGGCGAAAAGATAAGGCGCCGTGCCTTTTTCGCGCGTCGCCGCGTAAAAAAGAAACAGGCCTGTAAACAGGATGTCCAGTCCGGAAAAGTGGAAAAACAAACCAAACGCCCCAAACAAGACAATTAAAGCCGCCCAGATTTGACCGAGACCCGCCGCCCGGTAGGTGGCGTCGCGAATCCCGATTTTCGAGGCCAGGTACGCCCGGTATACCCGCCCGCCGTCTAAGGGCAGCGCGGGCAGCAAGTTAAAAACCGCGATCAGCAGGTTGCACTGCAGAAAAAAGGGGCCAAGCTGGTCGTGCCAGAGGCCGTGATTTTTTAAAGCCAGGCCCACGGCCGCCATGAGCAGGTTGGAAGCCGGCCCGGCCATCGCGATGTAACTTTCCTTGACCGGATTCAGGATCATTTCGCTGCCCATGCGGGTTACACCGCCAAAGGGGAATAATTCCACCTCCGCAACCGGCACCGCCAGGCGCCGGGCGACGGCGGCGTGCGCCAGCTCGTGAAAAAACACCACGGCAAAGGCAAGCAAACCTTTCCCCATCACGCCGGCCACAAAGAAAAGGCCCAGCAGGCCCAGGAAAAAAACGTTCAGATAAATATCTATGTCCATGAAACGCGCAATCCGCATCTTCTTCCCCCGTTGTTACGCCTGACCGCTGGAAAAACTCCGCCGCTCCCCCGGCACCTCTTTTGCCGCCGCGCCTTTGTGCTTTTTATGACCCGGGAGACGATTCCCCTGTCTCATCCCTTGTGCCTTCGTGCCTCTTTGCCTTTGTGCCTTTGCGCCTCTGTGCCTCTGTACCTTTTTACCCTTAATTCCCGGACACCTTCAGCCTGGTTAAAGGATCCACCAGCTTGCTCTTTTCCCGCAGCTCAAAATGCAGCCCGCCGCCCCGCACATCGCCGGCCGTGCCCACTTCGCCGATGACCTGGCCGGCCCGGACGGTTTCCCCCTGCACCAGCTTTCCGGGCGCCAGTCCGGCATACATTGTATAGATCTCTTCGCCGTGATCCAGCAAGATAAAATAACCAAGGGAAGGGTCTTTCCCGGTGCGCGCCACTTTTCCGCTCCGGGCGGCTTTTACCGGGGTGCCGGGGGAAGCCTGGATATCAATGCCGGAATGGAAGCGCTCCAGGCCGTCAATCGGGTCGACAGACCAGCCAAAGCCCCTGACTACTTTTCCCGAAACGGGAATGAGCAAATCTTCTGTTAAGCTGCCGCGCCCCAGAGCCTCCCGGGACTCTTCCCGGTTTTCGCCAACCAAATCACCGTAAAAGGGATAATTTTCATTAACCATTTGCAGGCCGATCTGGACCGCTTTTTGCAGCATGGGTTGAAAGTTCCACTCGGTCGTCAGGATATAGCGCAGATTTTCCTGCACGCGGGCACCCAGGGGGTTGGGAAGTTCCCGTAAGGCCAGCAGAAGGGCCAAAACGGCCAGCGCCACGGTGAACCGGAAAAACGTCTTCCGGTAGCTTTTGCGCGGCCCCTCAATCGGCCAGCCGCGGTAAGTCCCCGGCCCGGCGGACGGCCAGTCCAGCACCTGGTACTTTTTCGAACCCCAGGTCTGTCTATTATTCTTGAAAATCTTCCCGATCAAAGATGATCCCCTCCGCTAAAAATATATTTTCGGGAGGGGACAAATATGACAAGCCTGGATTGCCCGGCCCGGAATTAGAATAAAATTTTCCTTCTGCGCACGTAAACGTTGAGCAAAATCCCCAAGGCCATCAGGTTCATGATCATATTCGAACCGCCGTAGCTGAAAAGGGGCAGCGGGATACCCGTCACGGGCATGATCCCGGAAGTCATGCCGATATTAACAAATACGTGGAAGGCAAACATGGAAACGACTCCCACGGCCAGCAGGGAGCCCAGAAAATCCCTTGCTTCCAGGGCGATCCTGATCCCGCGGTAAATAATGAGCAAAAACAACCCCAGCAGAACCAGGGCGCCGAGAAAGCCAAACTCTTCGCCGACCACCGAAAAGATGAAATCGGTGTGGCGCACCGGCAAAAAAGTAAAGTGGGTCTGCGTGCCCCCCAGCAAACCCTTTCCAGCAAGCCCGCCGGAGCCAATGGAAATGAGCGATTGCCAGAGCTGATAACCGTCGCCCAGTAAATCGCTTTGGGGATTTAAAAAGATAAATAGACGGGTCAGCTGGTATTCTTTTAAAGTGTATTTATGAAATTTTTCGTGTCGTTTATGCGCTTTTTCGGATTGCTTCAGCAAATTGTTATATTTTTTTTCCAACTCTTCGACAGCCGGGGAATTTGCTGCGTTTGCGGCCATTACCTGCTTTTTTTCCTGTTCTAAAGCAGCCAGTTGTTTCTCCAGCGCCCGGTCGGTATCGTGCAGGTACGCGTGGACGGAGATCAGGCAAGCGACCAAAACCGTTCCGGCACCGATTATTTTCAGTAATAACAAGGGCTTCGCATCCGCAAAAAAAAGCATGGCAAACATAACCGCCACAAATACCATCGACGTGCCCAGATCCGGCTGGGCAAGGATCAACAGCATCGGCACCCCTACGTAAAGAAAGCAGGGGATTAAATCCCGGAATCGATTTAAATTCCCCCCTTTTTTCACCAGAAAACCGGCAAAGGTCAGGATCATCAGGAGCTTGGAAAACTCGGAAGGCTGAAAGAGAACCGGGCCCAGCTGAATCCAGCGCTGAGCGCCGTAAGCGGTCTGGCCTTTGATCAGCACCGCGGCCAAAATCAGCAGATTAAGAATGTACAACAGGCGGGAGTGTTTCACAATATCCTCGTAAGGAAGATAAATCATCACGGCCATTAAGAAAAGACCGATCAAAACCCACTGGATCTGTTTAAGCACAAATTCAAAATCCAGGTGGGCCAGTTTACTTATGAAATTTAAATTTTTTAATTGCGTAAACGATTCGTTGGTAAATTCCAGGGTAGCGCTGCCGATTACCACCAGGCCGAACAAAATAATCCCCGCCGCCGTAAAAAGCAGGGTATAATCCAGATTTTTTACCATTCTGGCAATGCTCATGCTTTGCCTTCTTCCCCTTCCGCCACAATTATATTATGAAAGGAGAAATAAAAAAAGCCCCGCCGCAATTACAAATAAAACCACGGGGGCTTTTTCGACCCTGCCGTTTGGACAGTTTAAATGCCGGAAACCAGTTCCCTGGAAACCCGTTTCATCCCGCGCACCGGGATGCTGGCCACCAGGGCAACCTGATCTTCATTGGTTTCCAAAGTAACCTCCAGCGCTTTTTCATCTATATCCATATAATTCGAAATCACTTTAATCAGCTCGTTTTTTAACGTTTCCATCAGTTGCGGGGATACCCCGGCCCGGTCGTGCACCAGCACCAGCCGTAACCTTTCCTTGGCCACATTCTTGCTGGCCGTCGTTTCGCGCCCGAACACCCTGGCTAAAAATTCAAACAAGACTCTTCCCCCCTTGCCGGTAGTTTTACCTTAAACCGATGATCCGCCGCAATCTACTGAAAATGCCGCTATCGTCCAGATTCATCATGGGCACCGCCTCGCCTTTGATCCGGCGGACAATATTGCGGTAGGCCTGACCCGAGCGCGAACGCTCGTCACAAACAACCGCCTCGCCGCGGTTCGTGCTGATCACCACCTGTTCGTCCTCCGGCACCACGCCTAAAAGGTCAACGGCCAGGATGTCGATGATATCTTCAATGCCCATCATATCTCCATGACGGACCATTTTGGGCCTGATCCGGTTAATAATCAAGGCCGGGTTGCGCAATTCCGCCGCCTCGAGAAGGCCGATGACCCGGTCGGCATCCCGGACGGCGGCCACCTCGGGCGTGGTCACCACGATAGCCTTTTGCGCACCGGCAATGGCGTTGCGAAAACCCTGCTCAATGCCGGCCGGACAATCAATAATCACGTATTCAAATTCCTGGGCGAGGTCGGCGCATAACTTTTTCATCTGGTCGGGGCTGACCGCCGTTTTATCTTTGGTCTGGGCGGCCGGCAACAGAAAAAGGCCCTCATACCGCTTGTCCTTAATCAACGCCTGCTTTAACCGGCAATGACCTTCCGTCACGTCGGTAATATCGTAGACTATCCGGTTTTCCAGACCCATCACCACATCCAGGTTGCGCAGCCCGATATCGGCATCGACCAGCACCACTTTGTGACCGAAAGAGGCCAGCCCTGTTCCCAGGTTGGCGGTCGTAGTGGTTTTTCCCACCCCTCCTTTCCCGGAAGTGACCACAATTATTTCACTCATATCCGTACGTACCTCCCTAAATGGTCGTTCGTCGTGGGCCACTCAAATCAAATTGCCGGAGCGGTCGCTGTTCTGAAAAACTTCAATCGTCACCACGTTATCCTTGATGCGCGCAATCTCGGGCTGTTCGGGACCGGTTGATTCGTCATCAGGGGGACGGGTGATGTGATTGGCAATCCGCAATTGGGTAGGCTGCAACCGGAAGGCCAGCACCGCAGCCCGCTCGTCCCCGGAAGCGCCGGCATGCACTACCCCGCGCAGGGTGCCCAAAACAATAATATGGCCGGACGCCACAATTTCCGCCCCCGGGTTCACGTCGCCGACGATCACCACGTTGCCGTCAAAATGTATTTTTTGACCAGAACGGAGCGTTCGCCGCACCAGAATCGTGTTGTCATCAATCATTTCATCGATTTCTTTGGGCCGGCGTACTTTTTTGAGCCAGAGCTCGCGGGCGTTGTTTTTTGTTTCCGGTGTCACCGTGAGCAACTCCCTAAAAATAGGAATTAAGGGTTAGGGATTAGGAATTAGGGGTAATACTTTGCTGGATATGATTCCTCATAGTGATCATAAGCCGTCATTATTCCATTCTCCATAAAACAACCAAATCCTGCTAACCCAGGCTAAAAAGAATAGCCAAATTTTCTCGTTTTTTGGCATGTCAAAAGTTTAACGGGAGGGCGCCGGAGGAATCACCGGAGGTTGATCCGCAGGCGGCGGTTGGGGCGGCAATTGTCCCCGCCGGTTCTGGTCCGGCTGCCTCTGGTCCGCCTGGCCGGGCGGTTTTTGCTGCCCGGGTTGCGAGGCCGGGGGGCCACCTGGCGGCGCTTGCTTCGGCGGTGCCGATGGCCGTCGCTCACCTTGTTGAGCAGGCAGCCCGGGCTGCTCCGGGCCTCGCCTGGGGGGAGCCTGCCCGGCAGACGGCGAAGGTTCGCCGGGGCGCTGCGCTGCCTGCTGCAGCGTCCCCGTTACCGCTCCGGGGGGCGGCTGCTCTCCTCTTTGCTGGGCCGCCTTCCTCTTTGCCTCCTCCAGGCTTTTTGCCTCCGGATCGTTTTTCAAGAGAAAATAGGCGTCCAAAATCTCCCTTGCCACCGGCCCGGCTACGCCGCTACCCATGCCGCCGTACTCAATCACCACCGAGACGGCAACCTCGGGGTTTTCGTAAGGTGCGTAGGCCAGGAAAAGGGCGTGCTTGTTTCCCGCTGCATCACCTACCTCGGCAGTGCCCGTTTTTGCCGCTGCCTGGTAGGCCGCCCCGGCAAAGACGCCGGAGGCCGTCCCATCGGGCGGGAGGGTAACCAGGTGAACTCCTTCCTGAATAATCTTTAAAGTTTCCCTGGAAACATTCACCTGCCGGATTAACTGGGGTGAAAAATCAGTCAACGTCTTGCCGTCCGGAGAAACAACCTTCTTGACCAGATGCGGTTTGTACAGCTTCCCCCCGTTGGCAATCGTTGCCATATAGTTGGCTAACTGAAGAGCGGTATATTTATTTTCCCCCTGGCCGATGGCCATATTTGTGCTGTCGTATTCGTGCCACTGCGATTCCCAGGAGTGATTGCGCCAGATTTCTTTTTTATGCTCCCGCGAAGGCACCAACCCGGCCTCTTCGCCGGGAAGATCAATGCCGGTTTTTTCGCCCAGGCCGTATTCCCTGGCGTACTTGCCCATCAATTCGGGGCCGGCCTGCGCGCCGAACATATAAAAGAAGGTATCGCAAGAGACTTTCAACGCCCGCCGGATGTCCACCCGGCCGTGCCCGCCGGGTTTCCAGTCTTTCTGCGTCTTATAATACCCGGGATCGGAAATGGTCGTCTCCGGTTTTACGATGCCTCCTTCCAGCAAAGCGGTGGCCGTCACCATTTTAAAAGTGGAGCCGGGGATATAAGTTGTTTCGATGCAATGATTCCGGAGGGCGCCGGTTTTCGTCAGTTCCTGATATTCTTTACGAGTCACTCCCCTGGCAAACACACCCGGATCGTAAGAGGGAAGGCTGGCCATCGTCAGCACTTCCCCGGTCCGCACATCCAAAACCACCGCCGCCGCGGACAAGGTTTTATCTTTTGGAACCTTTGCTCCACCCACCGTTCTGGCATTGGCAATCCCCTTCGCCAGGGCATCCTGGGCCTCCCGCTGGAGGCGGGCGTCTACGGTCAGGAGGAGGTTGTTTCCGGGCGTGGGCGCTTTCACCCCCAGGTTACGGACCGGCCGGCCGTGGGCATCTACTTCCACCAACCGGGCGCCCCGCTTTCCCCTTAAAACTTCTTCGTACTGGCTCTCCAGCCCCGTCTTGCCGAAATTGTCCCCCATTTGGTAGCCTTTATCTTTGTTTTTCTCCAGCTGCTCTTTCTCGATTTCCCCTACGTAGCCCAGCACCGGGGCGAGCAAATCACCGTAAGGATAGTCTCGAACGGGCTGTACGTCAATAATTACCCCGGGCAAGTCCAGACGGTGCTCCTCAATCCTGGCCACGGTCTCCAAACTCACTCCCGTGGCCACGTGGACGGGCTCATATAACCTCAGCTTTTCGGCCTGCATTTTTTCCTGGAGACTTGCTTTGATCTGAGCAACGCTCATTCCTTCGTACGCTTTTTCACCGGCCAGTAAATTGGCCAGGGTGTTGACGATCCGCTCGGTATCCTGCAAACCCAGATAGGTTACCGAAACTGTATAAACCGGCCTGTTCCCGACAATCCGCTCACCGTTGCGGTCAATTATATCTCCCCGGGGCGGAGTAATGGGGATTAAGCGCTGGT
>JBFMEJ010000021.1:0-10592 GCA_040753275.1 Bacillota bacterium | reverse complement strand
GGGCCAAGACCACAACTACGAAGATGTCCGACCTCCCGGCCTGGGAGCAGGACCTGGAAAATACGGTGGAGCGGGCCGGCCGGCGCCAGGACAAAGAAGCGGCCATGGCCAGGCTGCGGGCTTTGGGCTATATGTAGGATTTGGAGATTCGCCCGTCCGTTCTCCAGGGTCTAACGAAGAAAGACGGATTGGGAATTTGTATTGGCAGCGCAAAATCCAAATAAAAATCCCCTCTTCCCTCAATCTCATGTTTCAATGCGCTGCTTTTTTAATATTAATCCTGAGGCCCCGGCACATAATCGGATCTATTTCCCCGTCAGTTTATTGAATTGCCTCTCCTGGATGGTAAATAATCCGCATGTCGGGGCCCGGGGTTAATTAAACTCCTTCCACCAATACCCGGTACAGATTAAGAATGCAATAGGCAGAATAACAAACAAGGTAATGAACAAGTCGAAATTCAAAGCGGGGTGGGAATGGTCCGAAAGAAATATCCAGGCAAATGGGTTTTGCAAAAGCGCACAGTTTGAAATGACGCGGGAGGAAGTTTGAGAGGGACGAGTACTGGCAAAAAAGTGAATGATAGTACATGCTAAAAAAGAAAAGTGAATAATTGTACACCTTTAAAAACGGGAAAAGGAGTGTGACTGGAATTGGGAACAAAGACGGTAAGGATCTTGGGGTTTGATAAAACCGTTCTGGAATTGATCACTCTGGCGATCGGCCCTATTTTATACTTCTTGATACTTGCATTACCCATAGGTAATGTTACCGCCCGCGGGGGTCTGGCCATCATCGCCTGGAGCGCCTGGTATTGGGGGACCGGTGTCATTCCTACCGGCTATACGATCTTCATCCCCCTCCTGGGGACCGCTTTCCTTCCCGGCATGGATTGGGGAAAAATTACCAAAACCTTAATTCACCCCGGCCTCGGAATGTTGCTGGGCCCGGCCCTGATCGTTTGCATGTGGACGAGGTGGGGCCTGACCCGCCGGATGGCGTTGTTCTGCCTGAAGTGGGTCGGTACTTCCGTCAGGGCGCAGGCCGTGGTCTGGGTAATGTTTTCTACGATAATCAGTTTTATAGCGGCAAATACTGTCATCGCCATTGCCCTTACCCCGATTGCCCTCGAAATTCTCAAGTACGTGGGTTATGATTCCAGTCAGAAATTGAAAAACAGCGCCAGCGCGATGCTCATTATCATTGCCATTGGCGTCGGCGCTTCGCTGGGAGGCTTCTTAACCCCGATGGCCGGTGGGCAGGCGGTAATCACGTGGCAGCAGTTGGTGGATACCCTGGGGCGGCCGGTAACCATGGGCAGTTATACAATCAGGCTAATCTTGCCCGTTTTCCTCAGTATGATCCCCGTGGCCATTTTATTCGGCGCCATTTTTCCGGTAGAGCGGAAGCATTTTGAAGGTTCCCACGAATACTTCGAAGAAGAGCTGAAAAAGATGGGCCCCGTAACCCAGTCGGAAAAGTGGGGTTTTTACCTTTTCGTTTTGGCGGTCCTTTTGCCGTTTCTCCAGCCTTTATGGATGAAGTGGCTCCCGAAGGGTATGAATATAACTCCGGCGCTTATTTTCAGCGTTGTCACGGGCATCCTGGCTTTGTTGCCCGCCCCGGACGCCGGGGCTCCCATGGGGAAGCCTTTTGAATACCAAAAAGGAGAAAGGCTTTTAAGCGTAAATGCGGTAAAGGTTCTTCCGGTGCAGGCGTTCTTGCTCTGGCCGACAGCGATGAGCATCGCCGCCCTGGTCAATGATACGGGCGCCAGCAAAATGATGGCAAGTTTTCTGGGAAACTACTGGGATTTGCCAGCGTTTGTCGGGGTAGGGATCTTTGTCGCCTTCTGTCTTTTCATGGGCAATATTGCTTCGGACACCGGCGCTGCCGGCATGCTGGCCCCGATCGTAGGCGCCGCGACGGTCGCCGCCGGGGTGAACCCCATTCCCTGGCTGGTCATGATGGGCTATACGGTTAACTTTTCCTTTATGGTGCCTACCGCTACCGGAACCATGGCTCTTCCTATCGCGCTTGAAGGCAAAGCTTCCTGGCGTTTGCCCGTGTACGGGTTTTTCTGCGCCCTTGCCTGTGGGCTCGTTTCGTGGCTGTTCTGGGGCACGGTCATGCATTTCAACCTGGAGTTCTGGCAAAACATATAACTTAGATGCTTTTGGAAGAGGTTAGGTACCAATAATGCTAAAAATTATCCACAATTCCATGTGGATAATTTTTTTCGAGGAGGATCTTAAAATGGTAATCGGCTTATTAATTATTTTAGTTTTGGTTTTAACCCTGCCTTTTCTGATTAAACAGGTAGAGCATAACCTGGAACCCTTTCTTTTTGTCATGGGCCTGGCGGCCGCCATCATCTCCGGGGTGCTGGGGAAAGAGCTGTTCTTCGAGATCCTGACCAATCACTTTTTGTATATGATCACTGCTGCAGTCCTGGTTGCCGGGTTGCTGTTCAAATTGCTGAAAAACAGGGTTGAGGGCGCCGTGAGGATAGTTCTCCAGTATGTGCCGCTAAAAATTTTCCTCTTTTTGCTCACGGTGAGTCTGGGTTTGCTCTCCAGTATCATCACGGCGATCATCGCTTCCCTGGTGTTGGTGGAAATGGTCAGCGTTCTCCCGCTTGCGCGCCGGGACAAGGTCAACCTCGATATTATTGCCTGTTTTGCCATTGGCCTGGGCGCCGTGTTAACCCCGGTGGGGGAGCCGCTTTCCACCATTACCGTTTCGAAGTTAAATGCCGACTTCTGGTACCTTTTGCGGGAAGTCGGCCTCTATATTATCCCCGGGGTTCTGGCAACAGGTCTGTTTAGCGCTTACTACGCGGGGAGGGGGTGTCTGGGCGGGAAACCTGTTTTGACTGATTTTTCCGGGCATGGTTGTAGTGACGGGCAAATACCAGAGGTTTTAAACGCCTCCCAAGCGGCAGCGGCGGCCGCCGGGGAAGAGAACCTTGAAAAAGAAGAGGGAGAAGAATCGTACCAGGGAGTATTAATCAGAGCAGTGAAGATTTTTGTGTTCGTAATGGCTTTGGAGTTGCTGGGCGCCGGCTTTAAGCCCGTTATCGATACCTACGTTATTTACCTGGACAGCCGCCTGCTCTTCTGGGTAAACATGATTTCCGCCATTTTGGACAACGCAACCCTGGCGGCGGCAGAAATCAGCGCGAAAATGACTTCCCAGCAAATCCAGGCCATCCTGATGGGGCTATTAATCAGCGGGGGGATGCTCATCCCCGGCAACATTCCCAATATCGTTTCCGCCAGCAAGCTGAAAATCGGCAGCCGCGAATGGGCCCGCCTGGGAGTGCCGTTCGGGCTGGCCTTGATGATTATTTACTTTGTGGTTCTTTTTCTATGATGATCACTATCTCGGGCTTGATCGGTGACCGCTTCGGCCGGCTGGCTTTCAGGGGTGGCCGAGGCGGTCACTGGCTTTACTTTTCCTTTGTTTTGTGGCTAATCCTTACAGTTGAAATCTGCAAATGTCTTCCGGAAGAAAGTTTACTTCTCCCGGTATTTATGCTACAATGATCAATGTTGAAGCCCCTTGCCCCGGGAAAGGAGACGCTGCATGGGGGTCCCCAGGTTCGATTCCTCGGAAGAGGAAATCAAAAAGTGGGTCCGGTCAATCGCTCTCATTTGTTTAAGCGAGGAATTCCAGGAGCTGAAAAACGAACTGGAGCAGATTTACCGGCAGGCGAATCTGGAAGATCCGGTCATTAACGCTTTTCAGGACGCCCTTTACGCCTTCCTGGCGGAGGAAGCAGACAACCTGTTTTCGCTCGGAGGCCTTTTGTAAGATGCGCGTAATCGTTACCGAACACGCCCGCAAAAGGCTGAACGACCTGCGCCAGGAAAAAATAACGGTGGCGGACATCGTTAATGCCGCCGGCAGCATCCCGGGGCGGATCCCGACGGCCACCCGTTTTCGCGGCTTTTTGGCCAAATCGGGCCGGGTGTTTGACCTGGTTGCCAAGGACATCCCGGACGGCCGCCTGGTGATCACGATTATCGGCAAATGAACTGCAGACCAGGTAATGCGCCTTTTGACGACGGTTCACTTAGTCTGCAGCGATTAGGTCAGAATACGGGGAGGTGAGCGAATGGCCGTTACGACAACGGAGAAGCAGGCAGTCATTGAACAGTACAAGTTGCACGAAAACGACACCGGCTCGCCGGAGGTGCAGGTGGCTCTTTTAACCCGGCGCATTAACAACCTTACCGAGCACTTGAAAATCCATAAAAAAGATTTCCATTCCCGGCGCGGGCTTTTAAAGATGGTCGGCCACCGGCGGGCACTGTTGAATTATCTTAAGGAGCGCAATTACGAACGTTACCGCACGTTGATTGAGAAACTGGGTTTGCGCAGGTAGCGTGACCATAGAAAAGCGGGGTTGACCCCGCTTTTTCTAAGATATTGCGCCGGGGGGATACTAAAATTGAACAGAAAACAGGAGGTTTAACTTTTCATGACCGAAGAGCAAGGAATGTTAGAAAGGGAAATCGACATCGGGGGCCGGCCCCTGAAACTGCAGCTGGGCAAGGTGGCCAGGCAGGCCGGCGGCTCCGTTCTGGTCAGGTACGGCGATACGGTGGTGCTGGTTACCGCCACCATGGCGCCGGAAGTGCGCGAAGGAATCGATTTTTTCCCGCTGACGGTGGATTACGAAGAAAGGCTTTACGCGGTGGGCAGAATTCCGGGGGGGTTTATTAAGCGCGAGGGCCGCCCCAGCGAAAAAGCCATTTTGAGCGCCCGCCTGATTGACCGCCCCATCCGCCCGCTTTTTCCCAAGGGCTTCCGGAACGAAGTGCAGGTGGTCGCCACCGTTCTTTCCGTCGACCAGGACAATCCGCCGGAAATCACCGCCATGATCGGCGCCTCCGCTGCTTTGCACGTGAGCGAGATTCCTTTCGGCGGCCCTATCGGCGGCGTTATCGTGGGCCTGGTGGACGGCCGGCTGGTCATCAATCCCACCCTGGCCCAGGCGGAAAAAAACCAGTTGCATCTCGTCGTTGCGGGTACGGGGGAGGCCGTGATGATGGTGGAGGCCGGCGCCCGGGAAGTGCCCGAGGAAACCATTTTAGAGGGAATTGCTTTTGGGCACCAGAAGGTTAAAGAAATTGTCAATTTTATAAAAGCTTTCCGGGAAGAAGCCCTGGCCCGCGGCCTGGCCAGGCCGAAGTTCGAGCCGGCCGTTGAAGAGATTAACCCGGAAGTGGAGCAGGCGGTGGCCCGGGAGGCCGAGGAAAAAATCAGAGCGGCAGTTAAGCGCTGCATCGACGAAAGAAAGGAGAAAAAGGAAAGGGAAAAATTCTTGGAAGAAGTGAAAGCCCAGCTGGTGCAGACTTACCTGGAAACCTTCCCGGAGGAAGAGAAGAGCATTGCGAAAGTGGTGGAAAACGCCGAGAAGAAAATAGTGAGGGAATTTATTCTCAAGAAAGGCATCCGCATCGACGGCAGGGCCTTGGACGAGGTACGCCCTCTGGCCATAGAAGTGGGGCTTTTGCCCAGAACGCACGGATCGGCCCTTTTCCGGCGGGGGCAAACGCAGGTGCTTTCCACCGTGACCTTGGGCCCCATTTCGGACGAGCAGATTTTAGACGGGCTCGACGTGGAGGAGACCAAGCGGTTCATGCACCACTACAATTTCCCGCCGTACAGCACCGGGGAGGTAAGGCCGATCCGGTCGCCCGGGCGCCGGGAGATCGGGCACGGCGCGCTGGCCGAGCGGGCGCTGGAGGCGGTTATTCCGGGGGAAGACGTCTTTCCCTACACCATCCGGATTGTGTCCGAGGTCCTGGAATCCAACGGCTCCACATCCATGGGAAGCGTTTGCGGCAGCTGTTTAAGCCTGATGGACGCGGGCGTGCCGATCAAGGCCCCGGTTTCCGGGGTGGCCATGGGCCTGGTGAAAGAGGGCGACGAGGTGGCCGTTTTGACGGATATCCAGGGGATTGAAGACCATCTGGGGGACATGGATTTTAAGGTGGCCGGTTCGGCCAACGGGGTAACGGCCCTGCAGATGGATATCAAGATCCCCGGGGTGACGAAGGAAATCCTGGCGAAGGCCCTGGCCCAGGCCCACGGGGGGCGGATGTACATCCTGCAGAAGATGCTGGAAGTCATTCCTGCCTACCGTCCGGAACTGTCGCCGTATGCGCCGCGCATTCTGCACATGGTGATTGATCCGGATAAAATAAGGGATGTAATCGGTCCGGGAGGAAAAATCATTAGAAAAATCATCGAAGAAACCAACGCCGAAATTGACATTGAAGACGACGGCCGGGTTTTCATCGCCGCCGTTGACCCCAAAGGAGGCCAGCGGGCCGTGGAAATCATTGAAAGCCTGACCAAGGAGGTCGTCACCGGCGCAATCTATACCGGAAAAGTCACCCGGGTGACCGATTTCGGCTGCTTCGTGGAGATTATTCCGGGGGTGCTGGGCCTGCCGGGGAAAGAAGGTCTGGTGCACATCTCCCAGCTGGCGCACCAGCGCGTGAACAGGGTTGAGGACGTGGTCAAAGAAGGCGACACTATCGTCGTCAAGGTTCTGGGCTACGACAACCAGGGACGGTTGCGCCTTTCCCGCAAAGACGCCCTGCCGGTAGAACCCAGACGCACCCCCGGCGCGGGAGCTCCCCACAAGCGTCCGGCGCGGGCCAGGGAGGCGCGCAGATAACCAATTGCCAACCGTCGTTTGGTTGGAGGCCGTTGGTGGTGAAGTCGTTCGGGCTCTTTTCACAGTAATCCGCTGTTTAAAACAACGTGTTGATCGCTTTCGCTCCCAACCACCAACCACTAACCACCAACCACCATTACGAGGGGGTAATTAAGTCGTTATGTACCAGAGAGTGGTGCTGGACAACGGAGTGCAAATCTTGACGGAAGACATCCCCCACGTCCGCTCTCTCGCCCTGGGCGTCTGGGTGGATGTTGGTTCGCGGGACGAACCGGAAGAGCTGGCGGGGGTATCCCATTTTATTGAACACCTCCTTTTTAAGGGGACCGGGAAGCGCACGGCCAGGCAAATCGCCGAGGCGCTGGACGCCGTAGGCGGGCAGTTAAACGCCTTTACCACGAAAGAATTTACCTGTTTTTACGCCCGGGTGATGGACGAATACTTCGATCTTGCCCTGGATGTTCTGGCGGACATGATTTTTAACCCCCTTTTTAAACCGGAGGATATCGACCGGGAAAGAAACGTGATCATCGAAGAAATCAAGATGTACGAAGACACCCCCGACGAACTGGTCCACGACGTCTTTGCCAACACCATCTGGCGGGGCCATTCCCTGGGGCGCCCGATCATCGGCAACACCGGAGTCATCGGCGGTTTAAGCCGGGAGCAAATCCTCGCTTACTTTCAGAAAAATTACCGCCCGGGGAATTTAATTGTGGCCCTGGCCGGGAATATCGACCACCAGCAAGCCGTGGAAAAAATCCAAAAGGTTTTTCAAGGCGCGAACGGGCAGGCTTCCCGCCGCGAACAAAGCCGGCCCGTGCCGCAGCACCTGGTAACCTGCCGGCAAAAAGAAACGGAGCAAATCCACTTATGTCTGGGCGCGCCGGGGCTGCCCCTGGACCACGAGCAGATCTACGTCTTTCAGATCATCAACACCATCCTGGGCGGCGGTTTGAGCTCCCGGCTGTTCCAGGAAATCCGCGAAAACCGCGGCCTGGCGTACTCGATTTACTCTTACCACAGCAGTTACCGCGATACGGGCCTGTTTTGCGTTTACGCAGGGTTGAGTAAAAATAATGTGGCGCCGGTAATGGAGCTGGTTTGCAACGAGATCTGGAACATCCAGAAAAACGGCATTCCGGAAGAAGAATTGCGCCGGGCCAAAGACCAGATGAAAGGCAACCTGTTTTTAAGCCTGGAAAACGTCAGCACGCGGATGAGCAGGCTGGCCAAATCCCAGCTTTACCTGGGAAAAGTGGTTCCGCCGGAAGAAGTGGTGGAAAAAATAAACCAGGTGACGGCAGAGCAGATCAGGGAGTTTGCCCGCACCGCGCTGACCCCGGAAACCTTCGCCATCGCCAGCGTCGGCCCGTGGGACGACTGCGCCGCCCTGCACCAGGCGGCGGGACGGGTGATGTGATTTAAATTTTTCTAAATCAGCACGCCCGCCGAATTTCTCCGGATACTTGAATTAAGTTAGGGTAACTTTTTTGCGCTCACCCGCCGCGTAGGCCTCATCCAGGATTTCGACCACGTGTTTGACCTGTACGGGCGGGCCGTATTTTTCCGCTCCGTGCATGAGCTGCAGCAGGCAGCCGGGATTGCCGGTGGCGACCACTTCCGTGCCGGGCGGGAGGTCGGCCATCTTGCGGCGTAAAAGGGCCTCGGCCATTTCCGGGTGGGTGAGGTTGTAGATGCCGGCGCTGCCGCAGCAGCGGGCTTCGTCGGGCATCGCCAGCAGCGTGAGCCCCGGCACCTGCCGGAGCAGGCGCTTGGGAGCATCGGCGACCCCCATGACGTTTTTCAGGTGGCAGGAGGCCTGGTAAGCAACCCGGCGGGGGAAAGAACCCCGCGGCGGTAGAAAACCGGTTTGCTCCAGAAGCTGGGCGATGTCAATCACCTTCCGGGAAAATTCCCGCGCCCTGTCCGCGTAAACGGGGTCGCCGGCGAGAAGTTCCGGGTACTCCAGAAGAGCCGCCCCGCAGCCGCCGGCGTTGGTCACCACGTAATCCACCCCGGCCGCTAAGAAGGCGTCGATATTCCGGCGGGCCAGCTGTTTGGCCTGATCGCGGCTGCCGTTATGCAGGTGCAGGGCGCCGCAGCAGCACTGGCCGGCCGGGGCCGCCACCCGAAAGCCGTGGCGCTCTAAAATCCGGGCCGTGGCCAGGTTTATGCCGGCAAAAAAGACGTCCATCACGCAGCCCAAAAAAAGGCCGGCGGTGCGCCCATCCCCCGCCCTTTTCCCGTGTTTTTCGCCTTCCCCATTTGCCTTTGCGTCGGCCAGGATTGCCCTGGCTGTTCTGGCCGGGATCTCCGGCAGAATGCGTTCCATCTCCCGGACGGCGGGCGGAAAAAGCCTCAGGATGCCCAGCCGCCGGACTGCGGTCCGCAAGCCGGAACGCTGGTAAAAGCGCAAGAGCCGCCCGGCCAGTTCCAGTCGTCCGGGGTAGGGGAAAAGAAAGCGCATGGCCAGTTCCTGGAGAAAGTGCCCCGCGCCGCGCCGCTTCTCAAACCTGTTCAGGCGGTCCCGCGCTTCCTCCACCAGCAGCCCCGGGCGCACGCCTGACGGACAGGCCGCCTCGCAGGCCCGGCAGTCCAGGCAGTCCCAGGCCGTCCGGAAAAGGCCCGGGGTGGCGGCCAGTTCACCCCGGCTGAAGCCCCGCAGCAACTGCACCCGTCCCCGGGGCGAATCCATCTCCAGCCCGGTTTCCTGAAAGGCCGGGCAGTTCCGCACGCACATCCCGCAGTGTACACACCGCAAATAGAGCTCTTCCGGCAGCGGATCCAAAACACCTTTTTTAACCATTATTTCATTCCCCTGTGGCCGGGAAAATCTTCCCCGGGTTCAGGATTCCCTTGGGATCCAGGGCCTGCTTGATTGACCGCATGGCCCAAAGCCCGTTTTCGCCGTGTTCCCAGGGCATAAAGGGCGCCTTCATAAAGCCGATACCGTGTTCGCCCGAAAGGGTGCCGCCCAGTTCCAGGGCGGCCTGGAAAATTTCAGCCACCGCCTGTTCCACCCGCCGCATTTCGCGGGCGTCCCGCTCGTCGCACATGATGTTTGGGTGGAGGTTGCCGTCCCCGGCATGGCCGAAAATCACGATCTTTAAATCGTATTTGGCGGCAATTTCTTTCAGCCGCCTGACCATTTCGGGGATCCGGCTGCGCGGCACGGTGGCGTCCTCGGAGATTTTGGTAGGCTTGATCCGGGCCACCGCCGGAGAAATGGCCTTGCGCGCCTTCCACAGGTTTTCGGCCTCTTTGGCCGTACTGGCCACCTGCACTTCCCGGGAGTCCATTTCCCGGCACAGGGCAGCGATTTCGGCGATTTGCTGCGCCAGCACGGCGGCCGGTCCGTCGACCTCTACCAGGAGCAAAGCTTCCACGTCCAGGGGCAGGCCCAGGTGCAAATATTCCTCCACCACCCGGATGCTCTGGTCGTCCATGAACTCCAGGGCGGCGGGCGTAATTCCCCGGGCGATGATGGCGCTGACGGTACGGGCCGCGTCGTCCAGGCGGGGGAAGAAGGTGAGCAGGGTTCGGGTTGCCTCGGGCGGGGGGATGAACCTCAAGATGGCCTGCGTGATTACCCCAAGGGTCCCTTCGGACCCTACGAAAAGTCTGGTCAGATCGTACCCTGAGACGTTTTTAATGGTCCGCCCCCCGGTGCGGATGACCCGGCCGTCGGCCAGGACCACCTCCAGTCCCAGGGTGTAGTCCCTGATTACGCCGTATTTGAAGGCCCGGCTGCCGCCGGCGTTTTCGGCCAGGTTGCCGCCGATGGTGGAGGATTTGCTGCTGGAGGGGTCCGGCGGGAAGAAAAAGCCTTTTTCAGCCACGGCCCGGGCAAAATCGTCCGTTACCACCCCCGGCTCCACTACGGCCAGCAAAT